>DATDKO010000060.1:0-12245 GCA_036519935.1 Rubrobacter sp.
GGCGCTACCCCAATACGGAGTGGGTGCGGGGGCTGCGCTACGTCGAGGACGGGAACGTGCTCTCGGCGGCCGGGGTCACCTCCGGGATCAGCGCCACGCTGCACGTGATACGCGGGTACGTCGGCGAAGAGGCCACGACCGACCTCGCTCAGAAGATCGGCTACCCGGATCAGCGCCTCGGGGACGAGCTCCGGATCCCGGCCGACCGCCTGACGGCGAGCGACAGGGCGCTCTACGTGCTCTGGGTAGCGTACGGGTGGGGCAAACCAAGGATCGGGGTCGTCCTCACCGAGGGAACCTCCGAGATCGAGCTTGCCTCCGTGCTCGACGTCTATCCCGGGCCGGTCTTGACCGCGAACACCACGACGCTTACGCCTGAAGGTCCCCGCTCGCCTGTGAGGACGGAGCACGGTCTCTACTGAATGTAGCGGTGGCGAGGTTCACGGCCAGGCTGCTCGAGTACCCGATCGGCCACCTCGGCCTCGCAGGGGGCGGCTGGCCCTTCGCGCACCTGCTCCGGCCGCTCGCTGTGGGACTTCTGGGCCTCACTCTCGCCGTGCTCGTCGAGCACCTCCTCGGCCCGGCGACGAAGCGCTTCGAGGCTCGCGGCAATAGGAAAACAACGTGGCGTCGGATAAGACCACAATGATTACACGGAGGTACATCAACATGCAATCGCCGATACGCGCCCTGCTCTACGGGATAGCGATCTGGTTCGTGTGGGTCAGCCTGGTCGTGTTTTCGGCCGATATACTGCCGACCGGGATCAGCGGCTCGCCCCTGTTCGTGTCCATGCAGATGGCCGCCCTGGCGGCGCTCGTCCTCGGGCTCCGTGCCATGACGTCCAACGCCCCCGGCGTCTCCGACGCTCTATATCTGTCCATGGGAGTGGTGAACATCGCGTTTCCACCGGCTGCTATAGGCACCCTCGTCACCGGCGTCCTCCTGTCCTTGGGCACGAAATAGGGCCTTCTCCAGCACTACTGGGTAGCGACAAAGCTCGCGTTGAGCGTGGGGGTGATAGTGACCGGCATCGCCTTGGTGGACCGCCTTATCGGACAGTCCATCTCCGCGCCGTCGGGGCAGGCGGTGGACGACAGCACGATACTAGGGATCGCATCGGCGCCGACGACTGTTCTCATCTCATTGTCGGTGGCCCACGCGCTCATGCTGGGGGCTGCGACAGTTGTCGCTGTGCACAAGCCATGGGGCAAGACGTGGTTCGGTAGGCGCAAGGGGGTGCGACCGTCGCAAGGAGGGAAGTAGTGAGATACTTGGAGGAGATCCACGGATGGACCATGCAATGAGAGACCGACTCACTAGTAGTCCAACGTACGCATGGAGCTGGGACCGACAGAATAGAGATTCCCGTGTCTCCGAGACGGTTCGAGTACGACGCTAGAGCGCTGTGAGTAGCTTCGACTCCATAACGAAGAGACTACGAGGGCTTCCAAGTGGTGGGCGGTTGCTCAGTCCGCTGTTGGGGCTGGTCTTTCTCGGCTATCCGATACGGGTTATGCTTGAGTCGGACCCTACGCCCACGCGAGTTCTCCTCACCCTGGGTGGGGCTGCGCTCTTCGCCGGCATCTTCCTGTGGCTGATGTGGATGCACGAACCACTTCCGTCAAGGGTGGTGGAGCCCTTCGAGATCCGCAAGCGCCGCGCGGCGATAGCGTCCCTCGCGGTGCTGGGCCTACCTCACTCCTGGTGAGAGCATCCTGCTCCACAGCGACGGCCTCGCCGAGGCACACAATCCTGCCGGAGAGATGTTCGGCTTTCCATGGCTCCAATGGGTCGTCGAGAACAGCAGCGGAAGCGAACATCTCATCGACGAGTGCCTCACCGAGTTGAGAGAGTTCGTCGGGAGCGACTGGGAGCAGGAGGACGACATCACCCTCGTGACTCTGAAGCGCGCGACGTCCGGGCGCTCATGGGAGCAGGGCAACCCCACCGCGCGACGCAATCATCACCGTGGCCGTCACTTATAGAATCTCCACCCCCCTGTTCCACCTTTCGCCCGATGTCACCTCACCAGGTCTCTCGGTAGGTTTCTTGGTAGAAGCTTCCGCTCGTGACGCGGGTGCTCGATCACTAATGCACGATCAGGCGACCTCCTGTGGAATGGATAGATGCTCGTAATGCGGACAACCAAAGACCCCACAGACCCTATCTGCAAGCTCGTAAGCTCCAAGCACTCCCTCGGGCTCGACCACTTTGCGCTTGCCGTGTATCCATTTGGGTTCTATAGCGTTCAGCCACGGACTCCTGGTGGGCAGGAAGCAGGGAACTATCCGTACTCCACGGTTGTTTTCTTTGACCTTGCGGTTGTGGGCGGTGATCCAGCCGTGCACCTCTCGGCTTTTATGCCAGCTTGCGTTGTCCCAGATCAGAAGCAGAGCCTTCTTGCCTCTCGTGTGGAGCTTATGGCAACACCACCCGAGAAACTGTGTGGTTATGGCGCTCACCGGCCTACCATCCACGAATCTCAGCCACGTCTGCTCAAGCTCCGGCAGATAAAGCCCGTAGCAGGAGAGAGCTTTGGGGTCGGGATCGTCCTTTGTGGCCTCCTTCTGGAGGAAGCGCATCGGCCGGCCCGCCTGCTCCCAAGAATGCACAGAGGGTCTCTCGAAGCGGCTGAACCAAGTCTCATCCTCAAAACCCAAAACCCACTCCGGATGGGCCTCGGCGAGCCGGATCAGCCGATCTCGATCTCCTTTTTTCTCTCCTACTCTGGATCCGGACTTTCTATCCAGCGTTTTGCCCTCTGCCAACGCACCCCAAGGCGCACCAGAGTGGCTCGGATGGTCTCTGCGCTTACCTGCCTGTGGGTTAGACCCTCCTCGAAGCTGACCTGTGCAGCGTACTGCAGTATCCACAAGGTCCCATCTTTGCCGAACTTCCTCGGGTCATGGTGGAGCATCTCCAGCAAGGCGGGGGCGCTACTCTCGTCGAAGGCGGCGTGGACCTCTGTGGGGCGCGAAGAGCCCTGCTTTAGGGCATCGAGGCCCCTCTCTCGTTGAACTCGTGGATGGCGTTGGGCACAGTTTGTTGGCCGCAGCGTAGGTTTTTCGGCTATCCGGGGAGAACGCTCACCGTGGGAGCTGGCTAAAAGGATCTGGCAGCGACGGAGGACGAAGGCATCGGAGGAGCGCAACCCAGCCTCCAGGACCTTGCGCTCCTCCTTCGAAAGCCTACATACGGAGATTGGAGATCTCATGAGCATTACTGTAACTCATCACTCCCAACCTGTTCTGGAGATGCACTAGAGCTCGAGGTCGCGGCGCAAAACACAGATGCCCGGGCACGAGAATCTCTACCCCCCAGATCTACCTTTTGGCCGATCCGTCTCCACCCGCTTCCCCTGTACAAAGGTAAGCGCGGACCGAGGAGGTTCGCGACAGGCTAGAGAGGAAGGACCGAAGGTGGGCGGGATGATGAGCATGGAGGTCTTGGAGCAGCGACGCGAGGAGATGCTGCGCGAGGCGGAGCTGAACCGGTTAAAGAAGGTGCTGCGAGGGGATCGCAAGGGACCCATCGCCTCCAGATGGGCCTCGACCGTGGCCTGGGAGGTGACGAGGGCTGTCGGCCTCCTCCGCAAGTCCTTCCGGACGCCGAAGAAAGCCGGCTAGGACCGTAGAGACGGCATGGACGAACCGAGAAACACCCATCCGATGAGCCCCCGGTACCTTAGTGCGGACCGCCGAACGCAACCGGAAGAGTGGGGAGGGGGCAGCGACCACTTCGCGGCCCAGCTCGGCGCTTCGAGGAGCGGTCGTCTACGGTTCACAAACGGCGCCCATCGGGTAGTTTATCCGGGCCGATTCGCACCCGCGGGGCCTCTACCGCGCCAGTTTCGGGGAGAGGATGCCGATTGTAGAGGTGCGGGGAGGCGTAGTGAGCATCCGCTACACCCAGGTTGCGTCCTGCGACTGGACGGGCTACCGTCCGGAGCGCCCGGCGGAGGTTGCGCTCAACGCAGGCATCCCGTGGGACGTCGAGGTTCGCGGCGGCGCCTCGAGGCTCCTCGCCGACCTGAGCGGGCTACGTCTCGGATCGCTGAGCGTAGATGGTGGCGCTAGCCGCCTGGAGGTGGTGCTCCCCGATCCCTCGGGCGCCGTGACTGTGGTCATCCTCGGGGGCGCCAGCAACGTCGCCATCCGCCGCCCGGAAGGGGTGTCTGCACGGCTCCGCGTGGAAGGCGGCGTCACCAACCTGACCTTTGACGACAGGCGCATCGGCGCCACGGGCGGCGAACTGGACCTCCGAAGCCGGGGCTACGAGGACGCCGTGGACCGCTACGACATCGCCGTTACGGGCGGCGCGAACAACATGAGTATCGAAAGGCAGCGAGGAGACAGAGAAGGAGCGGACCGTGATCAGGAAGGCGAGTGAGGAGATGGTATACGAAGAAGGCATCGGCACGGCGATGGTGGAGGCTCGTGGGGTAGAGAAGAGCTACGAGGCAGGGGCGGCGAGAGTCCGTGCCCTTCGGGGCGTGGACTTGAGTATCCAACGCGGCGAGATGGTCGCCGTCATGGGACCATCCGGGTGCGGCAAGACGACGCTTTTGAACTGCCTCTCAGGTGTCGATGGGTTCGACAAGGGCGAGGTCTTGATCGGGGGCGAGTCCATCTCCGCAATGTCCGACAGGAAGCGAACCCGTTTCAGGGCTGACCGGATGGGCTTCATCTTCCAGACCTACAACCTCATCCCCGTCCTCTCGGCGGTCGAGAACGTAGAGCTGCCGCTCCTGGTTGCCGGAGCGAGGCCGAAGGAGGCCCGCGGGAGGGCGCTGGCGGCGCTTGAGATGGTTGGGGTCCCAGAGCAGGCAAACAAGCGCCCGAACGAGATGAGCGGCGGCCAGCAGCAGAGGGTGACGGTGGCTCGCTCCCTGGTGAACGACCCCGCCATAGTCTGGGCCGACGAGCCGACCGGGGCGCTAGATTCGGAGACGAGCGCGGAGATCGTGGAGTTGCTGGTAAGGCTAAACCGGGAGCAGGGACAGACCTTCGTGCTCGTCACCCACGACGCTTCGGTGGCAGCCCGCGCCCACCGGACGGTCAGGATGCGCGACGGCCTGATCGAGGACGACGAGCCCAACGGCGGCCCGAGCGGCAAGGAGGTCTAGGAGATGGACACGCTCTTCGGCATACCCACGAACCAACTGACGCTTGTACTCCTCGGCGTCTTCGCCGCTGGAGCCTTGATCCTCGCCTCCCTCGCCCTGCGCGACCGGACCTCTTTCAGGATGGCAGTCAGGAACATCCCGCGTCGCAAGGCGCAGAGCGCCCTAATCCTGGCGGGCCTCATGCTGGCGACCGTGCTCTTCTCGGCTGCCTTCACCACCGGTGACACCCTGACGAATTCACTGCGAGTTCAGGCTCTCGAGAGCATCGGGCGGGTGGACGTTGTAGTGAGGGCTGAACAGCCGGAGTCGGAGAGCGCGGTCGCGTTCGGACCTGGCGCCGGTGTCGCGCAGGCTCCAGAAGCGCGCGAGAGATACTTCGATGCGAAGCTGGCGGATGAAGTCCGCGACCGCCTCGCGGACGAGGAGAACGTTGCCGGGGTTGCGCCGCTCGCCAAAGAGAGCGTGCCCGCCACAGCCCCAAAGACCGACCTCTCCGAGCCGCGGGTGGATGTGCTCGGCGTGGACGCAACCTCGATGAAGGGCTTCGATCAGCTCACGGCCGCTTCCGGTGAGACCCTCTCCGTGGCCAATCTCGGGGACGACGAGGTATACGTGAGCCGGGAGACCGCCGAAGGACTGGACGTCGGTGTGGGAGACAGCATCGAGGTCTCCCTCGTCAGGCCCGCCGCGGAGCCCGGCGGTGAGACGCCTCCAGGGCCACAAAGCCAGCGGCGATCCGACGGGGCGACGCAAGTGGCTTCGGGAGCACGTCGTGCGGGGATGATGGGTAACGGAGATCCCGACGGAGCGAGGGCAGGGACACGTCCCGCCGGGCCAGAGATCCAGGCTCAAACCGACGAAACGGTACGGAAGCCAAGCCCTCCCGAGTTGAAGGTTGCCGAAGTCTACGAGAGCGGAGCCAACCCCGCCTCCGAGACCTCGATGGTCATGCCGCTCGAAGATTTGCAGAAGCGTGTCGGGGATGAGGGCAGGGTAAACGAGGTCCTCATCACCCACCACGGACCTGCAGTCGAGGGCGGAAGGTACACGGATCGAACGGTGGATGAGATCAGGCCCGTCCTCTCGGCGAACGGCCTCGAAGCGGATCCCGTGAAGAAGGATGCCATAGACCAGGCCGACACCAGAGGCGAGATCTTCTCCACCCTCTTCGTACTCTTCGGGCAGTTCTCGGTGGCCGCCGGGATGCTCTTGATCTTCCTGATCTTCGTGATGCTTGCCTCAGAGCGCAAGCACGAGCTTGGCATAGCCCGCGCCGTCGGGATGCAACGCGCAGCCCTCGTGCGCGCCTTCGCCTTCGAGGGCGCCCTCTACGCCCTCGTGGCGAGCGCCATCGGCAGCGTCGCAGGCGTCGGAGTCGGCTGGGTCATGGTCCGCTTCCTGGGCAGGGGCTTCGCCGGAGGCAGCGAGGACTTCCGGATAGTTTTCTCTACCGGCCTCCAGAACGTAGTCCTCGCCTTCTGCATGGGGATGGTCCTCACCTTCGCGGTCGTCCTCGTCTCCTCCTGGCGCGTGAGCCGCCTCAACGTCGTGCGCGCCATCCGCGATATCCCCGAGCCGGATAAGAAGGGGCGCAGCGTCCTGGGCGTTCTCGTGGCCGTCCTGACGCCCATCGCAGGCACAGTGGCTCTCTGGCAGGGGCTCGAAACCCGGACGACGGCCTTCTACCTCGGCGGTCTCTCGCTGATCTTGATCGGCGCGGCGCTGGTGGCCCGCGTCCTGGGAGTGTCTGACCGCGTGGCCTTCAGCGCATCTGGAATAATCCTGCTCGCGCTGTGGCTCACGCCGGCCTCCATCACCACACCGGCGGATATGGCGCGGGGGCCGGAGATGTTCTTCGTCTCCGGAATAGCACTCGTCGTCGCCGGGGTGTGGCTCGTGATCTTCAACGCCGACGTGATCCTGTGGGTAGTGGTAGCCCTCTTCGGGCGTATAAAGGGCCTTCCCCCTGTCCTCAAAACGGCGGTGAAGTACCCTACCCAGAGCCTCTTTCGGACCGGCATGACGCTGGCGATGTTCATGCTGGTCGTCTTCACCTTGACGGCGATGAACTTCATCCAGGCCGCGATGGGTGCCGCCTTCGGGGACACGCAGGAGCTCTCCGGCGGCTATGAGATACGGGCCGACGCCGGCTACGCCGACCCCATCCCGGATATGAACGCCGCACTCGAAGGCGCAAAGGGGTTGACGAGCGACATCGAGGCCGTAGGCCAGGTCTCCAACCTTCCGGCGGAGGTGAAGCAGAAGGGCACGGACCGGGAACCAGGATCGATCTACGTGCAAGGCGTAGATGAAGGCTACTCGAAGAGCGTCGGCTATGATTTTCAGTCTACCGCCACGGGCTACGGCTCCGACCGGGACGTGTGGGATGCGCTCAAGACAGAGCAGGACGTCGCCGTGATCTCCTCAAGCCTCGCCCCCCAGCGTAACGCCTCGACGTTCGGTCCCTCGGTGGAGCCTCCCGTCAAGCTCACCGGCTTCTACGCCGACGATGAGAGCCTGCCCGATGACCTCTACCTGCGAATCGAAGACCCCGAGTCTGGCAGGACGAGGGAACTGCGCGTGATAGGGGTGCTCGAAAGCTCGGCCTCCTTCGCCGGACAGATCGTGATCTCGCAGAAGACGCTCGAAGGGCTGGCCGGCCGTCCCGTCCTGCCCCAGAGCTACTACTTCGACCTCGCTGATGGCACGAACGCCGCAGCTACGGCCAGAACCCTGGAGAAGGACTTCGCCCAGAACGGCCTCCAGACAGAGCTGACTGCCGAGGTCATCAGGGACAGCGACGCGACGCGCAGGATCGTCTTTTTGCTCTTGCGGGGTTTCATGGGCCTGGGGCTGGTGGTCGGCATCTGCGCTCTAGGCGTGATCACGGCTCGCTCTGTGGTGGAGAGGCGCCAGCAGATCGGGATGATGCGGGCCTTGGGTTTCCAGAAGGGGCAGGTTCGGTTCGCCTTCCTGATCGAATCCTCCTTCGTCGCGTTGCTGGGCCTCGGGTTTGGCGTCGCTCTGGGGTTCGCCTTCTCCGGTACGCTCATAGACAACATCCGGGAGGGCTTTCCGGGGATGGAGTACAGAGTGCCATGGTCGGCGCTCGTGCTCGTGATCGTCGCCGGATATGTGGCATCTCTCGTGACCACCTACCTGCCCGCCGGCCGGGCCTCGAAGGTATACCCGGCAGAGGCATTGCGTTATGAGTAGGGGAGGGGTGATGGACGATCGGAGCCTGGAAGTGCCAGCCACCGAATACGACGGCACAACGTCCGATTCGATTGTGCCCACGGAGCGAGCGGTAGCCCCGTTTTCGGGCGCCGCGCCTGCCGACCTGATTGCCGTAGACCTCGGGCACGTAATGCAATTTGGAAAGATCCAGCCAACAAAAGGAGAGCAGAAGTGGATGACCGGAGTAGGCAAGTAGAGGAGTTCGTCAGAGCGTGGGCAGCCGCCGAGCAGCGCGGCGACGCCAGCTTCCTCGAAGGCGCATTGACGGACGACTTCGTCGGCGTGGGGCCTCTCGGCTTCATGCTGAACAAGCAGCAGTGGGTGGGGCGGTACGCGGGGGCCTATCCTACGAGTCGTTCGCCCTCGAGGAGGATGTGCGCATCTACGGGGATGCAGCGGTAACCACGTGCCGCCAGATACAGGCTGGCGAGTTCCACGGCAACGACATAGGAGGGGAGTTTCGCGCGACCGTGGTGTTGGTGGAGCGGGAAGGTCGCTGGCTGATGGCCGCGTGGCATGCGAGCCCGATCGCTGACGCCGCGCGACAATTCTTCGCAGGTGCGGCTGCGCCCCCGACCATATCCCGTCTATCGAGAGGAGAAAACTCATGTTGAGGAAACGCGGCGTCGTCCGGACGGACGCCACCAGGATAAAAACGGAGACCCCGCCTCGCGATCCCGGGGCGATGAGCGGTTTGCTGACCGGCGTCAGCTTCATCGCCGGCGTGGGCGGGGCGGTAGCCCTGGCCGACTCCCCGTATCCGCGCCCCGGCTCGGAGCCAGCGGAGGTCCGGCGCTACTTCACCGAGAATTCTCGCTCCGCCCGGCTCAGCGCCACAGGCCAGCTGATCTCGACCGCTTCGCTGGCCCGGTTCACCGTCTCGGTTGCGAGGTTGGCCGCGCGGTCGGGGCAGGGATCTCGGGGGCTTCGGGCGGCGGCGCTTGCCGGGGGAGGGCTCGCCGTCGCGTCGCTTGCGACCTCTGGGCTTCACACTCTGGCGCTCAGTGGCCGGTGGGGCAAGGAGGACGAGAGCGCAGCCAAGCTGGCCCGCAGGGGCTTCGTCTTTGGCGGCCCGATCCACGGCGTCGGCTTCGGGGTGCTGACAGGCGCGCTCGCGCTTGCCGGGCTACGCACCGGTGAGCTGCCCCGGCCAGTGGCGATCACCGGGCTGGTCTCGGCGGCCTCGGGTCTCCTCGCGCCGCTCTACTTCCTCGAGGAGCAGGCGGGCTGGTTCATCCCGGTAGGGCGGTTCTCCGGGCTCTTGGTAAGCGGGATCTCGGGGGTCAGGCTCGGCCGCCGCTAGCTTCCAGAGGTGCTCTCCTGAGACGGAGGCCAACCGGGACCCCGCGACGCAGGCTAGAAGGACACCGTGAACCTCGAGGGCGGAAACGTGTGCGTGATCGCAAAGTTCGATGGTTGGCGGGGCAAGTACGTGTTTCACTGCCACAACCTGGAGCACGAGGACATGATGGCCAACTTCGAGGTCGTCTGACGATGGAAGCAGAGACCTACAAGGAGGTAGGTATGAGTACAGTGGTCTTCGACATCAGCATGTCCCTGGACGGGTTCATCACCGCGTCGGGACGTCGTCCAGAGGAGCCTATGGGCGACGGAGGTCAGAGGCTGCACGAGTGGGCGTTCGGCGAAGACGAGCGCAACCGTGAGTTCTTCGAGCGGTCCATCTCGGAGCTCGGCGTGGTCATCGCCGGCAGGAACACCTACGACGACTCCCTTCCGTGGTGGGGGGCCGACGGACCGACGGGCCCGGCCCGCCGACCGCTGTTCGTGGTCACGCACGAGGCGCCCGCGGAGAGTCCCGAGGGTGGCGTCTACACCTTCGTGACCGACGGCATCGAGAGCGCGCTCGAGCAAGCGAAGGCCGTCGCCGACGGCAAGATCGTCACGGTGATGGGCGGGGCGAGCATCGGCCAACAGTACATCGCAGCCGGGCTCATCGACGAGATCTCCATCCGCCTCGTGCCGGTGCTGTTCGGGAGCGGCACCAGGATGTTCGAGCACCTGGGCGGAGAGCACGTCCAACTTGAGCCCATCGAGCTAATCGAGACGCGTGCGGCGACGCACCTGCGCTTCCGCATCGTCAAGTGACGACGAGTTGGGGGACCGAAAGAGATGCCGGCAGACCGGACCCGGTCGGGGAATCCACACCAGGGGGCGCATGAGCACCGAATGGCTCGAAGACGAGGGCCCTGACGGCGAAGGGACAGGTTAATGAAACTAGGAGTGCAGCTCAACAGCTTCGACTGGGAAGAGGGACCGGAGCGGTTCGCCACGAGGTTGGCCGAGATCGCGCGTGCCTCGGAGGAGGCGGGCTTCGACCGTATCGCCGTCGCTGACCACGTCTGGCAGCACCCGATCATGGGAGGACCCGAGGCCAACGAGCCGGAGTGCTACGCGATGCTCGCGTTCCTCGCGGCCAATACGGAGCGTGTCGGGCTCACGGCGATGGTGTCGGGGGTCCACTTCCGCCACCCGGCGATGCTGGTGAAGGCGGTGACCACGCTCGACGTGCTCTCCGGCGGTCGCACCTGGCTCGGGGCAGGCTCCGGCCACTACGAGGAGGAGACGCGCGGACTCGGCATCCCCTTCCCGCCGCAGGGGGAACGCTTCGAGATGCTCGAGGAGACGATACAGATAGCCTTGAGGATGTGGAGCGGCAAGCGAGGCGACGAACGTCCCTTCGAGAGCAAGCACTACCGGCTCGAACGCCCGCTCAACCTCCCGCAGAGCCTCACGAGACCACACCCGCCGGTCATGATAGCCGGCGACGGCGAAAGGAAGACCCTGCGCCTGGTCGCGCGCTACGCCGACGCCTGTAGCCTGCGCCCAAGCCCGGAGATCCCGCGGAAGCTAGACGTCCTGCGCCGGCACTGCGAGAAAGAGGGCAGAGACTACGACCAGATTGAGAAGACGTGCGCTTTCGGCTTCGACGTGGGAGAGAACGGTGAAAAGGTTGGGGAGTTGATCGGGCAACTGCGGTGGCTATCGGATATGGGCATAGAGACGGTGATCGGCGTCGTTCCGAACGTGGACCGTATCGAGCCTCTGGAGATCATCGGCCGCAAGATCGTCCCCGTGGTCGCAGACTTCTAGGTACTCCGGTGCCATGGTTACCGTTCGGGTTGGAACCTATCAGATGGTCGCCCGAGGTGGTTCCTTCCTCCGCCGAACCCCACACTTCCAAGCCGCCGTACTTACACCCAGCGAAGCCGTTCCGAAAAAGATAAGTGGTCAAACGGGCTGTACGGCCCGGTCCGAAAACCGTACCGTAAGGATAAAAACGCTGCATTTGCAGGTATTTCGTAGCGCGCTCGGCAGGACTCGAACCTGCGACCTTCTGATTCGTAGGCCGAATCGGGCGGTTCTATGCGGTTCTTTGAAGTGCGTTTGGGGCCTTTATATAGCACTTCCGGTACTCTGGGGAGCCCGCTTGTTCTATCTTGTTCCCGTCACGCTCCCGTCAACTTAACGGATGTGATCAGGGTGTGCTGGACGCTGACGACGACGCAAGTGATAGCGGTGCACATGGAAGCGCTCAACCACTGCTTCCTGACGAGGAGCGATTTGCGCGAAAGGTTGGAGCAAGAGAACCTACTCGGCCATGTAGAAATCCCTGAAGACGGTGCCACCGTCGCCGGGAGTGCCCGTTCGAGAAGCGAGCGACGACCCTTACTGTCCGTCGATGCGAACCAAGAGAAACGAGACAGTGATGCAGGAAAAGCGATGCACAGAACACGGTGGTGAAATGGTCCGTGGCGTCCAGGGCCGATCCCCGCGCCTCCGACAGCACGCAGTCGCGGGTCGGGGATGTCACGAGTTCGGGGTGGCAAAACGTCATTAAGGTGTGAAGCGTATAGCAGAC
>DATDKO010000061.1:0-22225 GCA_036519935.1 Rubrobacter sp.
ACCAGTTACGGAGAGTCCTGTACTCGTTCTGATCCGAGAAGAGCCCGCTGTACTCTTTGCCGGCGCGCACGAACTCTTCCCGAGCGCCGTCCGTTCCAGAGGTCGCCAGGTTCCACCAGGCCTCGTCAGCCGCCCTCTCCAAGGGAGCCATGCGTCTCTCGAAGTCGGAGATAAAGCGCTCCAGGTCCGAGGTGGTTATAGCCAAAAGCTCCTTCTAAGGGGTCGGGATCAGCGCCGGGCGGCGCTCTCGCGACGGTTGCCGAGGTAAACCACTACTAGCAGAACGATGATACCCAAGGTCACGAACTGCAAGAGTCCCTCAGGCCCCTGGCCGCCGACGACGAGTGCAGCCACGAAGGCCAGGGCCAGCGCCGCGTAACCCGCGGCTCTGTAGGCGAAGTAAGCGACGACCAGCCCGACCAAAGAGTACAGGATAGGCATGAACAGATCCAGGACCCTAAAGAAACCGAAGATTCCGGGATCAACGCGTCCCGTCGCCCACAGCCCTATCTGGCCGATCGCGATGAAAGCGAGGAAGGCCGCTACAAAGGTTATGGCGCCACTCTTCAGGCTCACAGGTTCGGGATCGAAGCGGTGGGGCTCGTACCAGCGGGCCTCCCTAACGTCGTAGCGGCCCCTGGTTCTGCGCCCAGAATCGCGTCCGGAGCCGCGCGTCTCTCTCCGCAGGGACTCGTAAGGGTCCTCTTCCTTTCTGCCGAAGCGGCTCCTGAGGCGCTCGCCCAGGGAGGGACCGCTTGACTCGCGCTCCCTGCGCTTGGCGGAAAGCTCGTCCTCCACAGAGCCGAAGTCAAGGTTGAGGCCGGCGAGCTGGTCGGCTGCATGGGCCAGGTCTAGTGCCTCGTCGTGCTGGCGGCGACGGTTCGGGTCGGAGAGGACCGCGTTGGCCTCCTGCAGCCGGGAGAATTCGTCGGCGCTCCCGCCGGGATGGTCGGGATGACGCTCTTTCGCCAGGTTGCGGTAGGCGTTCCGGATCTCGGTCTGGGAGGCCTCTCGTGGGACACCGAGCACCTCGTAGTAGTTGATCTGGTCCGCCATAGTTTCCTTATTCTAACCTAAGGTAGCGTTCGTGGTCCCGCTCGCCAGCGCGAGTCCGATCTCCTGCAGGCACCACGTGTCTCTCTCCGTTTCGTACGCTCTATTTAGCGCCTCTTCAGCGCCCCTTATCTCTCCGAGCGCCCACGCCGCGTGCCCACGCACGAGTGCCGAAGGGTCCTCGCGCAAGGCAAGAACGAGCGCGGGGACAGCCTGCGCGAGCTTCAGGTTCCCGGCTGCCACGCAGCAGTTGCGCAACAGTCCTGCCCGGCCCGGGCGTGTGAGCGGGGTCCCGCCGAAGCGCCCCTCGAACTCCTCGTCGGTCCTTATCTTCAAGACCTCCTCTATCTCCAGGTACGGACCTGATCCGGCCTCCCCGGAGAACTCGGGCCAGCGGCTCCTCGACGCCTTCGTCTTGTTGTAGGGACAGACCTCCTGGCACACGTCGCAGCCGAAGGCCCAGTCACCAACTTTCGGACGCAGCTCGCGAGGGATCTCACCTCGGTTCTCGATAGTCAGGTACGAGATACAGAGCCTGGCGTCCACGACGCCGGGGGCCTTTATGGCGCCCGTAGGACACCTGTCCATGCAGCGCGTACAGCGACCGCAGGTCCCCTCTCCGGGCGGATCGGGGTCGAGGTCGAGGTCCACTATGAGATCCGCTATAAAGAAGTACGACCCGAGCTCGTTGTTTATAAGGCAGGAGTTCCGCCCGAAAAAACCTAGCCCCGCGTGCTGGGCCGCGGAGCGCTCCAGGAGCGGCACAGCGTCCGTGAACCCGCGGGCTTTGATCCTGATCCCGAGTTCCTCCTCCAGCTCCTCCCTAAGCCGGAACAACCTCCCTTTTATGACCTCGTGGTAGTCGAGGCCCCACGCGTACCGCGCCACCCTGCCCCCGCTTTCGTTCTCGGGATGGTCCCCCGGATAGTAAGAGACCCCTAAAGAGACCACACTCCTTGCGCTCTTCTGGAGCTTCTTCGGATCAGAGAGTAACTCCACGGGCCTGTGCATGTAGCCCATGTCGGCGGCCATTCCCGCCTCCTGCCACTCCTGCAGACGCTCGCCGCCCTCACGCAGAGGCTCAGCGCGCGTCACGCCGACGAGATCGAAGCCCGCCTCTCGCGCCCGCTCCTCGAGAACGCGCCGTATCTCTGCCTGATCCCGTACTAGTCGCATGCTGCCGCCGATTGTATCCGAAGGCGCCCATAGACGGCGCCTCGTGAAAGCTCTTGCTGACGTTTCGGCCGTTGGAGGTTAAATTCTAGGGCATGAGAACGAATACCAGCAAGCAATGCCTCACCGGCAGCGCGGTGGGTGGACCATGATCCTACTGCGTCTGTTGGGGATAGGGGCCGTCTATGGCGTTGGCTTCATGTTCGTCAAATCGCTGTTCCCCGAGCCTTTCGTGCTCCTGATCCTGCAGGGCGGACAGAGCAGCGAGGGCGACCTGACCACGCTGGCCCTCGTCTACATGGGCGTCGGATTGCTCGCCGGGCTCGTCGCAGGCCCCTTATTCGGCGGCGCCCTGCTCCTGCGGCGCGGACGTTCTGAAGGTCCCGGTCCCCGCCTCATCCTCAGCCTCGCGCTTGCGCTGCTAACGGGGTTCATTTCCGGCGTCCTCACCCTCATCGTCTACGCTACAGGCATCCTCCCGAGCGGCGGTGTCCTCGACCCCCTGCGCCTCATAGAAGATGCCAACCATCCGCCAGGAGTACCGCTCCTCGTGGCCTGGACCATCGCCCGCGACTTGCTACCAGCAGGCCTCGCCGGGCTATTCCTCTCGCCCCTGGTCGGAGGCACGCTCCAGCGGCTCTACGCCGCCGAAAGACCACCGGAACAGAAACGCTACTCCTGGGAGGAATAGCTTTTCAGCACTTCAGCTAGGACTCGCGAAAGTCGACCGGCTTAAATTATGCTTACTAGCGCGGAGATCTTGCACTCGGCCAGGGTGTAGTCGTTGCGCCTGCTGGTGGCGCTGACCAGGTATTCCAGGCAATTACTGCGGCAATCTACTTTCCCGCAAGGGATCTCGACGGTCCCCAGATCCTCCACGATGCGAACCACGGGGTCGAGGTCGTCGCCCGGCGTCGCTTCCACGCGGCGTACGTACTCCCCTTCCTCGAAGTGCTGCCGCCCGTATCGAAAGACCGTCATGCACAGATTGTACACCGGCTTGACCTGGATCACATCGCTCAGCCGGATGCTTCGCGTGCCCTATGATTGTCTGTGCAAGCGAGCGGAACGCAGGAGGAGAGACTGAAGCGGACGTTAACGCGAAAAGAGTTCCTGAAGATGTCTGGCGCGGGGGTAGCCGGGGCATCGTTGCTCGCAGGGTGCGAACGCGCGGGTGTGCTCCCTGACCTCCCTGGCAATACCCCATCTGCTGACAGGGCTGCCAACGTGGTGCTGATCATCATGGACAGCCTGAGGAAGGATCACGTCGGCATCTACGGTAACGATAAGATCCAGACCCCCAACCTGGACGCTCTCGCGGAGGAGAGTCTGCGCTTTAGTAGGGCTTACCCCGAGTCCGCGCCGACGATCTGCGCGAGGAGGGCCATACACACGGGCCTTAGGACCTGGCCTTTCGAGGACTGGCGACGTTACAGGGGCATAGACGTCGGTCTTCAGGGCTGGCAGCCGATCCCCAACGACCAGATCACCCTCGCGGAGACTATGCGGAGCGCGGGCTACGAAACGCTGTTCGTCACCGATAACCTGCAGCAGTACGACGCCTCCATGAACTTCCAGCGCGGCTTCGACGCCTTCGATTTTATCCGGGGGCAGACCACAGACAGCTACAGACCACTCTATACATGCCCTCCCGGGAAGGTCGAGCAGGCGCTGGTGAAGAATGCCGTTTTGGGGACGGGGAGCAGAACGTACTTCCAGCGGTACTTCGCCAATACGGCATACCGCAGATCGGAAGAGGACTGGTTCGCCCCCCAGGTCTTCACACGGGCCTCCGAGTTCCTGGAGACCACCAGATCGGAGAGGCCGTTCTTCCTTACGGTAGACTGCTACGATCCTCACGCGCCATGGGACCCTCCGGAAGAGTACGTAGATATGTACGATGAGGGTTACGACGGCCCCGAGCCTTTCGCGCCCGTAGACGGAGGCAGCGAGTACCTTAGCGGGCGGCAGATCCGGCGGATGAGTGCCCTCTACTCGGGCGAGGTGACGATGATGGACCGCTGGCTCGGCCGCTTTCTGGACAAGATGGAAGAGCTAGAGCTCTTCGACAACACCCTCCTCATACTCCTCTCCGACCACGGCATCGCCCACGGGGAACACGGCGTCGTTGGTAAGCTCCCCTCCACTCTCTGGCCTGAGGTTACGGACATTCCTTTCCTGATCCGCCATCCGGAGGGTAAGGGAGCGGGGACGACGAGCGACTACTACGCCTCCACCCACGACGTCGCGCCGACGATCCTGGGTTTTGTCGGGATCGAACCTCCGCAACCGCTGGATGGCCAGGATCTCTCCGTGATGCTGGAAGGCGGAGAGCCCGGGGCGAGGCCTCACTTCACGCTCGGATACCATGACCACGTCTTCACCAGGGACGAGGAGTACGCCATGATGAGCCGCAACGACGGGACGGAAGCTAGGCTCTACGATCTGAGAGAAGACCCTGGCATGTACGAGGACATCGCGGGAGTTCTTCCCGACGTCACGCGACGTATGTTCGACGACTACGTCCTGGAAGATGCCGGAGGACCGCTGCCCAGGTACTGATTAAGGTACGGAAGACCACATTACTCCGTGGTCGTGCCGGCCTACGAGAGCAGTGGATGTCATGAAGATCTACATCTCGGCGGATATGGAGGGCGTGACGGGGTGACTGTTCATCGGCGTCATGCGGCTGTCCTGCAGCGCCCCTGACTACGGTTAGGAGCGACCGTGAACCTCACGTTCTACATGTGGACGTCTTCGCCGAAGAGAAATACGCGGGCAACCAGCTCGCCGTCGTTCGCGGCGGCGCCGGCTTGCCCGATGAGGCACTTCAGAAGATAGCCCTGGAGATGAACTACTCCCAGACCACCTTCGTCCTGTCGGAGGAAGAGTCCGGAGGTGGCTACGAAGTCCGCGCCTTCACGCCTGGCGAAGAGGTACCTTTCGCCGGCCACCCTCGGTACGGCGTAAGTGATCCCACACGAGACCTCGAACCCTCCCCAGCAAGTGTCGAATCTGGAGAAGGTAACAACCGAGTAACAGCACAATAACAAATTGTTCAAACACCCCCGAAAGCCTTTAACCGCCAGGGTTGTCGTGTTAGTGTCGCTTGTATGCAGAGCGCATATAGGTACGAATTGAGTTCGAAGGAGGTGTTTGGTTGTGAACCTGAGTGTGCTTACGCGGGTTGTGCCTGCTGGTGGCGGATTCTGCGTGGTACGCAGCCGGGTTGAGGAGGCGTTCGGCCGGTTGGGGGTCGGGGTGTGGCCTATCTTGCAGACGGCGGTGGCGGCGAGTCTGGCGTGGTTTCTGGCATCTGCCGCGCTTGGGCACGACCAGCCGTTCTTCGCCGCAATAGCCGCTGTAATCTCCACCGGCGTCGTCGTCGGTCAGGAGGGACGGCGGGCGATCGAGCTCGTGTTCGGAGTCGCATGCGGACTTGCGGTCGCCGACCTCCTCGTGCTCGCCATCGGGACGGGGACGGTCCAGATCGGGATCGTCGTGGCCCTGGCTATGGCTGCCGCCATGATGCTCGGTGGGGGGACGTTGCTCGTCACCGAGGCTGGGGTATCAGCGCTGTTGGCGATCACGCTCGAGCCTTCCACCGCGGGTCTTTCGCCTGACAGGTTTATCGATGCGTTGGTCGGGAGCGGGATGGCCCTCGCAGTCAGGGCGGTGTTCCCCAGCGACCCGAGGCACATCGTAGAGCGGGCCGCGCATCCGATCTTCGATGACCTCGTCGGCGTCCTCGAAGAGACGGCAGCGGCCCTGCGAGAGTGTGACCTCGGCCAAGCCGAGCGCGCCTTGCAGAAGGCACGTGAGATGGATGGACGTATGGGCGCTTTCAGGGAGGCGCTCGACGCCGGCTACGATACCGTCAGGCTCTCCCCGGCGCGCAGGCGGGCGCTCGGACAGCTCGGGCTCTACGCTACGGCGGCCGACCAGTTGGACCTCGCGGTCCGCAACGTCAGGGTACTCGCGCGGGCCGCTGCGGCGGCGGTACGCGAGGGAGAGCCTGCCCCAGAGGCGCTCTCCGAGACCATTCGCGACCTCGCTCGTGCCGTCGAAACCCTCTCAGCCTACATTGAAGAACCGGAGCATCCCGTGGAGACCCGCAGGTTCGCCCTCGAAGCCGCGGTAGGGGCGACCGCAGTACTCTTGGAGCGTAACGACCTCAGGACCAGCATGCTGGTGGGCCAGATCAGGTCAACCGCCGTGGATCTGCTGCGGGCCTCGGGCATGGATTCGACAGAGTCCCTCGAAGCGCTCCGCAACGCCGCCAACCGTACAACCCAAGAGCCCACGGACCGGCCCGTCTGAGCCGGGGAGATGCTCCAGGTACGGCGCATGGTGGAGAGCTCGGCTTCGAGGCCGCTTGAGGCGCGCTTGGGAGCATGCTAGCTTTCCCTTCATCCGTCACTCCCGCCTGGCTGGCGCTAAGTCGAGGAGAAGGCCATGTCCGACACCAGATCCACGGTTTCAAGCAACCCGGTCCGCTCTTCCTCAGTGCCGACGATCGGAGATTTGCGAGGCCGTGTGGCGCTCGTGACCGGCGTGGGGAGGAGGAGGGGGATAGGCTCCGCGGTCTGCCTGGCCCTCGCCTCCCGCGGCGCCGACGTCGTTCTCTCCTACTGGAAAGCTTACGACCGCGAGATGCCCTGGGGGTCGGACGAAGACGAGCCTGGGGCGCTGCTAGGGGAGATGCGTGCCGCCGGCGTCAGGGCAGAGGGGGTCGAGGCCGACCTCTCGCGCCCCGATACCCCCGGGTCTCTACTAGATGCGGCCGAGGAGAGACTCGGGAGGCCCTCGATCCTCGTCAACACCGCCGCATACTCCACCCGCGACGGCTTCGAGACGCTCGACGCAGAGGCGCTGGACGCCCACTATGCTGTCAACGTGCGGGCCATGGCGCTCCTCAGCGTAGGCTTCGCAAGGCGGTATCCGGGCGGGCCTGGTGGCAGGATCGTCAACTTCAGTTCAGGACAGTCGCTGGGGCCGATGCCGGGAGAGCTCGCCTACGTCGCGACCAAAGGCGCCATCGAGGCGTTCACCAGGACCCTCGCTGCCGAGGTCGGGCACAAGGGGATCACAGTGAATGCCATCAACCCTGGTCCGACGGACACGGGCTGGATGACCGAGGAGTTGAAGCGTGAGATGGCACCGAGGTTCCCTTCGGGGAGGATCGGACAGCCCGAGGACGCGGCGAAGCTCGTGGCATTCTTGGCCGGTGATGAGGCGGCCTGGATCACGGGCCAGGTCATCCATTCCGAGGGCGGTTTCTTCCGTTCTTGAGCGGCATGATCGCCCTCCTTGCGCTACCATTACGTCTTACATGAAAGGTTCCAGAAAGATCCCCAGGCTCTTCCGCGAACCGCCGAGGACGCTGTTCGACGACCCGCGCTACGAAGCGTTCGAGGCGCCTGTCAAGGGACCACTGTTTTCGACCCCCGTGTTCTACGCGCTCCTAGCCGTCTTCGGCACCTTCCTAATGCTGACCGCCGACTGGTTCGGGCTGCTGCTCTTAAACTCAGAAGGCGTCTTCCAGAGGATCGGTCCTCTCAACACCGTGCGCGTGACGGCCTTCTTGATGACCGGTATAGCAATCCCCTCGGTCCTCCTGATGTTCCACTACAAACGCCTCTACTCCTATACCTCTGACGAGAACATCTTCTTCGCCGTCACCTTCTCGCTCTCCTTCTTCCTGGGCTCTCCTTGCGTGCTCACGGGTATATTCGGATAGAAGGCTACAGGTATCAGGTTGGACTCGTTATCCAGCCGACTGTCGTCTGCGGACCGTTTTGCTGATGCCTGTGACCTGCAGCCTGAAACCTCCTGCGTTAGCTGATGCCTGACGGCTACATACGCTTCCAGCGCGGCCTCTCCTCACCCAACGAGGTCTTCGATTCTGCTGGCGAGCCTTTTTCTCACTACCGGCCCGTGCTAGAAGAGATGGGGCGGATGGGTCCCGGGGAATGGAGGCGGAGGATCCACAGGGCGCACAGTGAGCGGCTCGAGCAGCAGCGAGAGTTGGGCATGGTCCCTGACGATGAGGTCCATCCGACCGACTACGTGCCCCGCATCTTGCCGGCGGCGGACTGGGCTGTGTTGGAGCGGGGGCTGGCGCAACGGATGCTCGCGATCAACGAGTGGCTAAGACGCCTCGAGGCAGGAAAAGTTGAGGTCGTTCCCGAGGAGGTCATCGAGAGCAGCACCCTCTTCGACGCGTCGATCCCAACCCGATTCGGGGACGTCCCAAACCGGCAGATGGGCTTCGACATAGTCGCCGTCGAGCGTCCCGGCCGGACCGGCGAGTGGCAACATCTCGTCATCGAGGACAATGCCAAGATGCCGGTCGGTATCGAGCCGATGAAAATCCTCAGGGCGAGGACTCCCCATGTGCTACCCGAGTCGTACACGGCGCTCCGGGTGAGACCGCTCGACGGGCTAATGGAGCGCTTGGGCGAGGTTGTGCGGGCCGCTTCGCCCGAACCCGACCCGACTATGGCGGTCCTCTCCACAGGGCCTCATGACCAGTACTACCTCGACCACAAGATCTTCGCCAGCGAGCTCGGGGCGATCCTGGCCGAGCGGCACGAGGTCGAGCTCGACCGCGACGGAAGGCTCGTCCACAAAAAGAGCGGTCGTAGGATCGACATAATCTACGAGCGCATCGAGGACGGCAGGATCTACGACGACATAAAGGGCCTGATCGAATCTCAGGCCAGGGGCCTGGTCGACGCCGTCTTCGCTCCCAACCTTGGCATCGCCGACGATAAGGGCGTCTATACCTTTATCCCCGAGATGATCCGGACCTACCTCGGAGAGGAGCCTGTACTGGACAACGTCGAGACTTACTCGCTCGCCGTCAAGGAGGACCGTCGCTACGTCATGGACCACTTCGATGAACTGGTCGTAAAGAGCCGCAGCGGCTGGGGCGGCAAAGACGTCCTCATCGCTCCCGAAGAGTCAAGGGAGAACATCGAAGAGTTCCGAAGGCAGGTCGAAGAGAACCCTGTCGAGTACGTGGCCCAGGAGACGATAGACTTCTCCACCCACGTCCTCTGCGAGACAGACGAGGCTAATGATGGCTTTGTTCTACACGACGCCCACGCCGACTACCGCATCCACGCCCTCGCCCCAGACGCCCAGACCATCCAGGTCATTCCAGGCGCCATGACGAGGGTAGCGGCGCCAGGCAGCAAGCTGGTCAACATCTCCAGCGGAGGCAAAATGAAGGACACCTGGGTGCAGCGTGGTGCATGAGGCTTGAGAGCCTTCCCCAACCCGCTGTCAGGAGTCGTCGACGTCTTGCTGAGCGGGTGGTTTCGACCACCGGTCAGATAAGGTCGAGCGGGCGGCGCGCAGCACCCCGAGGCCTCCGTAGAGGGCGCCTACTGCGGCCAGGGACCAGGCCAGGAAGCGCGGGAAGCGGAGGCTGAAGAGGGAGGCTCCAAGCAAGGCACCGCTGGCCGCGGCTGCCAGGGCCTGTTCGTGGGTCTCCAGCGGATAGCCGCTCTTCTGGAGTGCCGTGCTGCCGACACGCAAAATGGTGGCCGATCCGCCGGAACCGCTCCCCACTACTCCCCTACGGGCCTCGCGGTCTGAGGACTGGATCGGTCGCTCCGGACGTACCCTGGGGTGTGCGGCAGACCCGGCGAGGAGGACCTCGCGGGCGTTGGAGAGGTCCTCCTCGAATAGCTCTTCCATCTGGGCGGCGAAGCCGATGTCCTCGGCCACCAGGTCTATCTCCCAGTTGGCGACGAGGCTGGCAACGTTCAGGTTTGTAGATCCCACCTTCGACCACCAGCCGTCGGCGACGAGGGTCTTGGCGTGGATCATCGGTCCGCCGTACTCGAAGATGCGGACTCCCGCCTCGAGGAATTGCCTGTAGCCCGTGCGGGAGAGCGCTCCGATCCAGGGCAGATCGTTGGTCGCAGGCACGAGTACCCGCACGTCCACACCGTCACGAGCTACGGACATCAGAGATTGGGAGAGGATCGCCATAGAGAGGAAGTAGGCGTCGGTGATCCAGAGCCGGCGCTCGACTCCTGCGGTGAGCAACTGCAGCATCCGCAAGGTCCGCATCCTGCGTGGTTCCTGGACGACAACGCGCGCCGCCTCTTCGCCGGCCTGTGGGATGCCCTCAGGGTCGGGGAGTTCGGCTTCGGGGAGGGCTTCACCGGCGACGCTCCACAGCCCTGCGAAGGCCCGCTCCATCTCGGCGACGGCCGGGCCGCGGATGCCGACGGCCGTGTCCCTGTAGGGAAGCCCCGTCTCGGGGGAGGTTACGAGCCAGCCATCGGAGATGCACACGCCGCCCGTCGAGGCGTATTCGCCGTCCACAGCAAGCAGCTTGCGGTGGTCGCGTCGAACCACTCCGAGGGGCGACCCTAGCGTCGGCGGGTTGACCGCCCTGACTTCAACGCCGGCCTCCCTCATCCGCCGCCAGAAGGAGCGGTTCACGTCGAGGCAGCCGAACCAGTCGTAGAGCACACGGACGCTAATGCCCTCCTCAGCCTTCCGGATCAAAGCCCTCGCGAACCTCTCCCCGACCTCGTCGTCGCTGAAGATGTAATTGTCCAGGTGCACCCATCGCTCAGCCCCTGAGATGGCCGCGAGCCAGTCCTCATAGGTGTCGGGGCCGTTCCTGAGAAGCTCCAACCGGTTGCCCTCCCGGAGCGGCGCGTCGCTGGCACGCGCCAGGGAGCGGTCCAGTCTCTCGCGCTGGAACCCGCCCGGCGCAGGTCTTCCCACAGATCCTTGCTCTTCTGTCTCCAACCCCGGCCTCCTCGCGAAGGGTATAGTTCTACTCTACCCGGTTGCTACGCTCACGTCGACGAAAGATGGTCCTGCGACGTGGCGGTGCACGGCGCCGGCGTACTTATAGCGTGGGGAGAGCACGCCTCATGGCAACCCAGGCGAGGGTGGCGCACCTGATGCGGTTTGGGGTCTGAACGACGCCCTTGAGGGCGGTGAGCTCGCCGAGCTCTTCCCTTTCCTCCGTGCGCATCATCTCGAGGAAGGCTTCTATCTTCTCCTCCGCCTCCTCGCGGCTCTTGCCCGTGAGTTGCTCCGTGAGCATCGAGGCCGACGCCTGGGAGATGGAGCATCCGCGTCCGGTAAAGCTCACCTCTTCGAAGACCCCATCATGCACCTTCGCGTAGACAGTCACCATGTCGCCGCAGAGAGGGTTATCCAGGTGTTCGTGAATGTTGGCATCCTCCAGCTCGCGCCTGTTGCGCGGATGCTCGAAGTGGTCGAGGAGGATCTCTCTGTAGAAGCTCTGCATCACCTTGCAGGAAATTGTATCAGGAGCGTGCGGGACTTCGTGTGTTCCTGCATTTCCGAGGTCAGGCTAGAGCTCGTGGCGGCGGTGCCCCTCTGCTATGGACTCTTCTGGCCAAAGGGCGAAGCGCCTCTCGTCCTCGGGGATCACACACCAGGGTGCGGCGAACCCCAGCGTGCACCCGTTCCGGCCGCTTCGGCAAGGGGGGGTCTCTACCTCCTGCGGCCTCTTCTGCCTCCGACCTTGACCCGCTTGGGGTTGAGCGCGACGTAGACGTTTCCGTTCTCTACCTTCACTTCGTGCTTCGGGACGGGTTTCACGGCGGGCAGGCTCTTCGCCGCGCCTGTCTTCACGTCGAACTTCGCGCCGTGGAGGGGACACTTCACTTCCGAACCTGTAAACTCGCCCTCGCTCAGGTGCGTGAACTGGTGGGTACAGACGTCCTCGAAGGCGTGGAACTCGCCCTCCACGTTGCACAGAGCCACGAAGCGGTCCTCAACGAGGTACTGTTTGATCTCCCCCGGGCCTACCTCGTCCACGGTGGCCAGCTTGTGGAACTCGGCCATGTTCGCTATGCCACACGCTCCTCGAAGCCGAGCCCGATCTTACCCTCTATGGCCCGGTCGAGCTTGTCTTTCAGGCCCTTCAGGGGGATCCTGCTCGTGACCTCCCCGAAGAAGCCGAACACTACGAGCTTCTCGGCCTCGCGGCGGGGGATCCCGCGGCTCATGAGATAGAAGAGCTCCACATCGTCCACCTGGCCGGTAGTCGAGCCGTGGGAGCACTTGACGTCGTCGGCCTGTATCTCCAGCCGTGGCAGGGAGACTGCCATCGCGTCGTCGGTACCGAGGATGAGGTTGCGGTTGGTCTGGTACGCGTCTGTCTTCTGCGCGCCGGGCTCGACCCGGATCAGGCCGCTGAACACGGCGAGGGACTCGTCGCGCAAGGCGCCCTTGTACAGCAGGTCAGAGTGCGCGTTCGGGGCGAGGTGGTCCTGCAAAGTGTGGTGGTCGAGGACCTGGTTGGAGTCGGCGAAGTACAGGCCGAGCATCTCCGAGTCACTGCCAGCTTCGGCTAGACCCGCGTCCACGTTGGTGCGGCTGAGCTCGGAACCCAGGGCGACCACGAGGCTGTTTATGGTGGCGTCCTTGCCCGCCTCGCTGCGGATAGTGTTGAAATGCAGCACGTTGCGGCCCCAGTTCTGCAAGGAGACGTAGCGTAGACGGGCGCCCTGGCCAACGTATAGCTCGACCGCGCCGTTGCTCAGGGCCGGCTCGTCGTCCTCGGTGCCGCTAGAGGCGTACTCGTCTATGTACGTGACCGACGCGCCCTCCTCGACCACGACGAGCGTGCGCGGCATGGTGGCTCCCGTGGCGTCGAGCCAGCGGTAGCTCTGGATCGGTACCTCTACGTCCAGCCCTCGCGGCACGTACAGGAACGACCCGCCCGCGAACAGCGCCGCCGAGAGCGCCGAGAACTTGTCGTAGTCCTCCGGTACGAGCCCGAAGAGCCTGTCCCTGACGATCTCCTCGTGATCGCGGAGCGCGGTGTGCAGGTCGGTAAAGACGACGCCTTTACTCTGCAGCTCCTCGTCCATCCGCTGGAACGTCTTCTCGGAGTTATGCTGAACGAGCAGGGCGGAGTTCTCCTCGCCCTCCTCGATGAGCTTCTGGACGGCGTCCGGCAGATCGCCCTCGCTCGACACGTCCGGGCTCGGGACGTAGGGGCTGAAGTCCTCGGGCCTCACGTCCGAGATGTCCGTGTAGCGCCATGCCTCGTCGCGCAGCGTGGGCATCGGCAACTCCTCGAAGGCACGCCAGGCCCCCAGCCTCTTCTCCGTGAGCCAGCCAGGCTCGTCTTTGAAGGAGGAGAGGGCCTTCACCGTCTCCTCGCTCATCCTGCTACCTTTCAGAACCTCCGGTACGCTGTTCGCGCTCATGTATCACCTTTCCTCGTTTCAAAAAACAGGGGGCGAGCCCCCATAGAGGACCCACCCCGCACAAACCGCTTTGCGAATTACCGAGTCGGCCAGCACTTCAGCTTGTCAGCAAGCTGAAGTGCTGACTAGCTGACCAGCTATCTAACCGACCGAGCCTTCCATCTCCAGTTGGATGAGGCGGTTCAGCTCGATGGCGTACTCAAGAGGAAGCTCCTTCGCAATGGGCTCGATGAAGCCGTTGACCACCATCGCGATGGCCTCTTCCTCGGAGAGCCCGCGGCTCATGAGGTAGAAGAGCTGGTCCTCCCCCACCTTGGAGACTGTTGCCTCGTGCTCGGTATTGACCTTCTTCTCCTCGATCTCGATGTACGGATAAGTATCCGTTCTGGCATTCTCGTCGAGGAGCAGCGCGTCGCACTCGACCCTGCTCTTGGAGTTGACCGCGCCCTCGTGCACCTTCAGGAGCCCGCGGTATGTGCTCCTTCCCGTTCCCTTGGAGATGGACTTGGAGGTGATGAGGCTCGAAGTGTTCGGCGCGGCATGGACGACCTTGCCGCCGGCGTCCTGGTGCTGTCCATCGCCGGCGTAGGCCACGGAAAGGATCTCACCCCGCGCGCCCTCGCCCATAAGGTAGACCGCAGGGTACTTCATCGTGAGCCTGGAACCGAGGTTGCCGTCGACCCACTCGATGGTCGCGTTCTCGTAGGCCGCGCCCCGCTTGGTGACGAGGTTGTAGGTGTTGTGCGACCAGTTCTGGATGGTCGAGTACCTTATCCTCGCGCCAGGCTTTGCGATAAGCTCAACGACCGCCGAATGAAGCGAGTTCGAAGTATACGTCGGGGCCGTGCAGCCCTCGATGTAGTGGACGTAGGAGTCCTCGTCGGCGATGATGAGCGTCCGCTCGAACTGGCCCATGTTCTCCGCGTTGATCCGGAAGTACGCCTGAAGCGGGATATCCACGCTAACGCCAGGCGGGATGTATACGAACGAGCCGCCCGACCACACGGCCGAGTTCAGCGCCGCGAACTTGTTGTCGTCCGGCGGGATGATGGTCCCGAAGTACTCCTCGACGATGTCCTCGTGCTCGCGCAGGCCAGAGTCCATGTCCAGGAAGATGACGCCCTGCTCCTCGAGCTCCTTCTTCAGCGAGTGATAGACGACCTCGGACTCGTACTGCGCGCCAACGCCGGCGAGCGACTCTCGTTCGGCCTGCGGGATGCCCAGCTTCTCGAACGTGTCCTTGATGTTGTCGGGCACGTCGTCCCAGGAGCGGCCCTGATTCTCCATCGGCCTGATGTAGTAGTAGATGTCGTCGTAGTCCATCTCCGAGAGGTCGCCGCCCCAGGTGGGGGTCGGCTTCTCGAAGAACGACTCCAGCGCCTTCAGCCGGAACTCCAGCATCCACTCCGGCTCGTTCTTGTGCTTGGAGATCATGGCGACGATCTCCGGGTCTATACCCTTCCTCGGGGTCCTGAAGAAGTACTCCTCCGGGTCGCGGAAGCCGTACTTGTACTCGTCGAGCCCGAGCTCGTGAATGGTCTTGTCTTCCGGCATTCTCTCTTCCCTTCCCTAGCTCTGCGTCCCGGCGCCGAACTCCTGGCGCACCCAGTCATAGCCCTTCTCTTCCAGATCGTCGGCGAGCTCCTTGCCACCCGAGGTCACGAGCCTCCCGTCCAGCATCACGTGGACCCTGTCCGGCTCGATGTACCGGAGTATCCGCTGGTAGTGGGTGATGATGACCGCCGAGAACTCTGGTCCCTTCATCTCGTTGACACCCTTCGCCACGACCTGCAAGGCGTCAATGTCAAGGCCCGAGTCAGTCTCGTCCATGATGGCGAGTTTGGGGTCGAGCATGAGCATCTGCAGGATCTCGTTCCGCTTTTTCTCACCGCCGGAGAAGCCCTCGTTGAGGTACCTCTCGGCGAACTTGGGGTCCATTTGCATGATGCTCATCTTTTCCTGGATGAGCCTGTACATCTCCATAGGACTGAGATCTTCCTCGCGCACGGAGTTGACCGCTGTCCTGAGGAAGTTGGCCACGGAGACCCCAGGTACCTCGCTCGGATACTGGAAAGCGAGAAACATCCCGAGCTTGGCCCGCTCGTCTGGCTCCAGCTCGAAGACATCCTCGCCCTGGAAAGTGATCGAGCCTCCGGTCACCTCGTAACGCGGATGTCCCATGAGTACGTTGGCGAGCGTGCTCTTCCCCGAGCCGTTCGGGCCCATGATCGCGTGTATCTCACCCTTGCCAACCTCGAGATCCAGACCCTTCACTATCTCCTGACCGTCGATCTCTACCTGAAGATCTTCTATCTTGAGCATCAAACCCCTGCCACTCGGCTATGTAAAAACTTTGCTACAGCAGAGCTATTTAACCACAGCAAATTACCCCTAACAACGTAAAGAGATCACGAGCAAGAACTTTTCCTGAAACCCGTGAAACCCCGCTGATTACAAGGATTTCGTGATCCAGATCACGTCCCGTAGAGGTGTCTCGGGAACCATTGTCAGAACCCTTTGCCGGAGACCGCTTGTAACAAGGTAGTGGGCCTGCGAACAGGGGCTATTGCGAACGTTTCTCGATAAGGCGTTTGGACGTAAAGGATCACAGCGTATTCATGCCGGCTTCGAGGCGAGCACCTTCGCATCGTCTGCCCGCATGGGGGCTTCGAGATCGGCCTTTCGGGCCAGGTAGCCCAGCGCGTAGATCTTCCCATCCACCCGCACCGGGGCCACCGATGTGAGCCAGCCGACGACATTCACCGAGGAGATTGGGCCGACCAGCTTCTTTTCGCCCTGCAGGATCTCATCTCCTGCCTCCGGCGGTTCCACCGGTCCCGGCTCCAGTTCGAAGCGGTAGAGCTTCTTGTTCGGCCTGCCACGGTAATGCATCCTCGCCACTGTCTCCTGGCCCGGGTAGCAACCCTTCCCGAAGCTGACGGCCCGCTCCAGAGAGTTCTCCGACTCGCCCGGAAAGTTTTCGGGTGTGATGTCGGCGCCGAAGCGGGGGACGCCGGCTTCGATGCGGGCGGTCTCGTAGGCGTCGGTCCCGGCGGTGGTCGCGCCGGTTTCGATCAGGTGCTTGCGGGCCGCGGTGAGGGCTTCCGGAGGTCCGATCAGATCGTAGCCGCCAATGGGCACCGCGACACCCACGACGAGAACCGAAGCGCCGCCGATCTCTGCCCGTGTTGTCTCGTGTTCGGCGAGGTCAGGGTCTCCGAGTAGTCGTGTGGCCCGCGGACCGTAGAGGCCGAGCACCTCCCAGCCGGAGAGCTCTTCCAGTCTCACGCGGGAGAAGGGACCGTAGCGGGCCAGGATCTCCCTCGCCGCTTCAGCGCCTTCCGGTTCAGTGTCGAGGAGGATCTCGTCGCCGGCTTTGACGACACGGAGGTCCGTCTGGATCCGGCCCTTCGGATCGAGAAGCATGGCGTAGATACCGCGGTCTCCGTGCGTCGGCACGTCGTTGGTCAGAACGGCGTTGAGCATCCCGATGGGATCCTTGCCCGTGAGACGCAGTGGCCTTCTATCCGGGCGGTTCACGACGGCGGCGCCTTCTCTCAGGGCCGCGTAGCATTCGAGGTCGTTTGGGTCGGCGTTGTTTTGGGGACCTTTCACATACTTCATGAGTCTATTCTAAGGCACGAGAGGAGTCTGCATGGTGAACTTGGTCGTTCTGGACGTTGATGGCACTTTGATGGACACGAATTATCTGCACACAGAAGCGTGGGCGCGGGCGTTCGAGGAAGTGGGCCATCGGGTGCCGAGGGTCAGGCTCCATAAGGAGGTCGGGAAGGGCGCAGGGCTTTTGATCCGGGAGTTCGTAGAGGACGAGGAGACGATAGAGAAGATTCAGGACCTCCACAGCGAGTTCTACGAGGAGCTGCAAGAGTACGGCCACCCGCTTCCGGGGGCGAAGGAGTTGATCTTCTCGCTCAAAGAACGCGGTTACGAAGTCTTGTTCGTCACCAGCGCCAAAGACGAAGAGCTGGAACATCACATGCAAGAGCTCGAAGCCGAGGACAGCATAGACGGCGTCGTCAACTCTAGTGATGTCGAGAACCCGAAGCCGGCTCCCGACATCTTCGAGGAGGCCTTGCGAAGAGCCGGGGCGACTGCGGACGAGACCGTCGCCGTCGGTGACGCGGTGTGGGACGTCGAGTCTGCCAGGGGTGCCGGCATACGCACCGTCGCCGTCCTCACCGGCGGCGCCTACCACAAGGAGGCCCTCGAAGAGGCCGGAGCGGTGGCCGTCTACGAAGACTGCGCCGCGCTCCTTGACTCCGACTTCCCTGAGTAGCACCGGGTTCGCCTGAAAGACGGGGGGTTTTGTACTAGAGTGCCACGCGCAAGCTGGAAGAGGGTCTGGGTGGAGGGTGTACCCGCAGGTTTGTCCTCCAACGATCAGGCTCGGGAAGAGAAAGGTGGGCGCAACAGGTATGGCCCAGGGAACGGTAAAGTGGTTCAGCGACGAGAAGGGCTACGGCTTCATCTCCCCAAACGATGGTAGCGAGGACCTTTTCGTCCACTACACGGGGATAGAGGGTAGCGGGTTCAAGACCCTCGAAGAAGGCGCCCTCGTGACCTTCGAGTCATCTCAGGGAAAGAAAGGACTGCAGGCGGTAAACGTAACTCCTGCCTGAAAGCGCTGTACAGGAGGCCTCCCGCACGGCACGGCATCGGGTTTACGGGTGGATGTCTGGGCGTTCGACCGTCGCCTGGGGGTAGAACGACAGACCTGCCGGGCGAGCTGCGGTGGCCGGCTCCCGGTACCGACTAGTCCTGTACTTCCTGAAACCTATTTTCATAGGCGGCCCTGGCTTCCTCGTACACCCTGGGAAGTGGGAGCCCGGTCTCCCCGGCGAGTCTGACGGCGTCGGTGTACTCGGGGGCGACGATGAAGTCTTCACCGTCGATGCTTCCCACTTTGACCCTGCACTTGCCGTAGGGAAGGTCTACCATTACGTGGCGGCGCCCCGCGACGGTGCGGCCGACCGCGTGGTGGCGCAGGCCGAGGGTTCCGGTCTCCCGCATGAGGAGCCTGGCGAGGCGCTCGCGGTCGCCGGAGAGGGCCAAGGCGCAAGCCTTGTAAGCGCCGCGGCCACGCTTCATCACGATGGGTTCGAGCCAGGCGTCGAGGGCGCCGGCCGCGAGGAGACGCTCCACCGCAGCCCCGAGAAGCTCACCTGGTGCGTCGTCGACGTTGGCCTCGAGTAACTCGACGGCACCCTCAGGCCCTTCGATCTCCCCGACGACGGCGCGCAGTAGGTTAGGCGCGCTCCTCAGGCGCGCTCTTCCGGTCCCGTAGCCCGTGGTGTGGAGGGTCATGGGCGGGGCCGCGTCCGTAAACTTTCCGCCGGTGAAGGATCTCATGAGCGCGGCCCCCGTCGGGGTGGTAGTCTCGATGGGCTCATCGGTCCAGCGGACAGTCGAGCCCTCGAGGATCTCCAGCGTCGCCGGTCCAGGCACCGGGAGGGGCCCGTGGACGGTATCGACGACACCCGTGCCCATGGGCAGAGGACCGCAGCTTACAGAGGCAGCTTCGAGCAGCTCCAGCGCCACGCAGCTACCGACCACGTCGACTATCGAATCCACTGCCCCGACCTCGTGGAAGGTGACCTCTGCGGGGTTCTCGTCGTGGACAGCGCCTTCCGCGACAGCCAGAAGGCGGAAGGCCTCCATGGCGCGTGAGGAGACTCTCTCTGGCAATTCAGCGCTCTCTATAGAGGCGCGGATATCCCTGAAAGTCCTGTGGGAGTGCTCGTCAGGGTATTCGACGGCAGCCCTGAGTGTGCCGATACCGTTCACCTCGACACGCTCCACAGCGAGGTCGAAGGTTAAGCCGAGGCCGCGCAGGGGGGCTGTGATCTCAGGCAACGACGCTCCCGCGGCGATGAGCGCGGCGAGTGTCATGTCGCCAGACACGCCACCCACGGGTTGGAAGTGAACGTGGATCAAGACCGGTTCCTTGACCTTGTGGTGACCGGTCTCAGGTGGGTAGGAGTATTCGGGGCTTGGGGAACCGCCCCACTATTCCTCTCGTCCGTTGGAGATCTTGCGCACGGCCACAAGGGTGACGGCCAGGCTGATGGCAAGCAGGATCATGGGCCTCGGATCGCTCTTCACGGCGTCCGTCAAGGGGGCAGGGTTCCTCTTCCTGCCCGCCTCCCCGATCATCTTCGCCTGGCGACTGGCCGATTCTTTCAGGCTCTTGCCAAAGCGGATCACGGCGTCCCTGACGCGTTCTTTGACCTTTGTAGAGGTCCGCTTCACGATTACCTGGGGCTCGGCGTGCTTTTTGAGGTCCCTGACGTCAGGCGCCATGCGGCTCCGGATCTCGAACATCTCCCTTTCTATACGCTCGGGTATCTCGCTCATTACCTCAACTGCCCCTTTATCCAGTTGATGTTCTGCTGAAGGGTACGGATCGTCCGGTGGGGCGTGGGATCCAGCCTCCTCAGTATGCTGGCTCCGGCTGCGGCGAGTATCCCACCGACCAGCAGCAGTATACCACTGACGATCAGAGCCGAGACCCACAGTGAGAGGAAGACATCCAGTATGTAAACCCCGGCAAGGGAGAGGATTATGAGGAAGACGAACATGAAGACGCCGGCGGCCGCGAGAAGGCCCGAAGCCAACCCGGCCCTCTTGGCCACGGGCGCCATCTCCGTCTTCGCCAACTCGACCTGCTTGTTGACAAGCTCCTGAAGCTGGGGCCTCAGAGCATCGATGATCTCCTTGATGCTACGGTCGGAAGGCTCGGGACCCTCCCTGAGCTCCCTGCCGAATTCCGCTACCCGCTCTCGCCCATCCATCCCCACACTCCTTTCTACTGTCCTAATGACCACGAGTCTATCCTGGTTATCCTGCCCCACGTAATCTGGCAGGGCTCGTGGAAACAACCATCCCTATCCTACACCACATCTTAGTATCCAACATGTCATAAAGCACGCGAAGTGAATCTATGATGTAACATGAATACAGGTGTACAAAACCCGTCGCCTGTTGGCGGGATGGGAGTGGCATTGAAGTTGCATGAGGCGCTAAGGATCTCCTCTGGGGATGTGGCCGCCTTCGTCGGGGCGGGGGGCAAGTCCGGTGCGATTCTTGCTGTCTGTGGAGAGCTCACACAGGAGGGTATGAAGGTCCTCGTGGCCCCGACGACGAAGATGTTGTTGAGCGAGGCCGACAGGATAGGCCCGCTTGTCACCTCAGAAGACGCAGGCGTCCTGCGCGCGAAGACCGAGAAAGCACTCTCTGGAGCTCCTGCGGTGGTCGTGGGATCGGGGATGCTCTCCAAAAACAGGGTGGGCGGCGTCGACCCCGAGTGGGTTGGCGACCTCGCCAGGCTTGCCGACGTGGTCCTGGTCGAGGCTGATGGGTCGCGGCGGCGCCCGATCAAAGGGACCGCAGATCACGAGCCAGCATTCCCTGATGCGGCCACCCTGGTCGTCGCCGTCGGCAACGTCCACGCCCTTGGCACTCCCGTGGACGAAGAACACGTCCACCGCCCCGCCATCTTCTCCGACCTCACCGGCATCGGTCAGGGCCAGAGCATAACCCCGAGAGCCTTCGCCTTAGCAGTATCAAGAGGCTCGCTCGTCAGAGTCCCGCAAAAGGCCAGAACCGCCGTCCTTATAACCGGCGTCGAACCGGGCCGCAGTATGTCCGACGCCTCCGTCATCACCCGCGAGCTCTGGCGCCTCGGCGTCAGGAACGTCGTCCTTGCCTCTCTCCCCACCGAATCACCGGTTCGAGTCTGGATCCCATAGGCTCCTCCGACCAGCCGCTCCCCCCCCGACAGCAGCGAGGGTACAGCGAGAAGAACGTCTCCGATGGACGCTTCGCGCCAAGCCCCACGGGCCCGCTCCACCTTGGGAACCTGCGGACCGCTCTCCTGGCGTGGCTGTTCGCGCGTTCGGCCGGGGCGCGATTCCTGATACGCGTGGAGGACCTCGACCGCTCGCGGGCACGTCCTGGCGTGGAGGAGGCACAGCTCTCCGATCTCAGGGCTCTCGGACTCGACTGGGACGGACCCATCTTGCGCCAGTCGGAGCGAATGGAACTGTACGAGGAGGCCATAACCAGGCTCGATGCCGAAGGACTGCTCTACCCTTGCTACTGTACGCGGGCAGAGATCCGGGCCGCCGCATCCGCGCCGCACGGCATCTCGACTTCTGACCTTTATCCCGGAACTTGCCGTGAACTAACAGCGGCCCAGCGCGCCGTGCGCGAGGCCTCAGGACGGCCGCCGGCGCTACGGGTGCGTTCTGAGGGCGCTCGAGTAGCCTTTGAGGACCGGCTCCTCGGCCGCTACGAGGAAGAGGTGGACGACTTCGTGGTGCGTCGCAACGACGTCACTCCGGCCTATCAGCTCGCTGTTGTGGTTGATGATGCCGCGCAGGAGATAGGCGAGGTGGTGAGGGGTGCGGATCTCACGGACTCGACCCCGCGCCAGATCCTGCTGTCACGAATGCTTGGCCTGCCGGAGCCCCGATACGCCCACGTCCCACTAGTGTTAGGCTCTGACGGACGGCGTCTCGCCAAACGCCACGGCGCCGTCACCCTCTCCGACCGTGCCGTCCTTGGCGAAGGACCGGAACAGGCACGCGCCTGGATGGCTCACTCACTCGGCCTCGCCAGGGTTGGAGAGACCGCGTCACCCGACGACCTCCTTGCCCACTTCGACCCCCAACGCCTGCCGCGCGAGCCGACCGTCTGGTCACCATAGACCGGGGTCTATGGTACCTTTCCTTTGCAGCACCGCGGCAGTGTCA
>DATDKO010000062.1:0-2508 GCA_036519935.1 Rubrobacter sp.
GTGCCATCCCCATCGAGCGCACGTTCGAGTTGACGCGTTCCGCAAGCTCTTTAATTCCTGCGAGGTCCTTGCCGTCGTCGGCGGCGCCGCCGCAGATCTTGTGCACGAAGATGGTGCCTGCGATGCCGCGCCGCCCGCTCGTGTAGGTCGAGTCCTCGACGGCGACATCATCGTTGGTCACGACGTAGTCGGTCTCGATCCCTTCTGCCTCGCCGAGCTCCCCTGCCATCTCGAAGTTGAGTACGTCGCCCGTGTAGTTCTTGACGACGTAGAAGACACCGGCCCCGCCGTCCACAGCCTTGCTCGCCTCGAACATTTGGTCCGGGGTTGGGCTCGTGAAGACCGCCCCGGCGCAGGCGGCGTCGAGCATACCGGGTCCGACGAAACCGCCGTGAGTCGGCTCGTGGCCTGAGCCGCCGCCGGAGACGAGGGCTACCTTGCCCTCTACGGGGGCGTCGGCCCTTACGACGACGTTGGCTTCGGGGATCACCCGGAGCAGGCCGCTGTGGGCAAGCTCCATCCCCCTGAGCATGTCCTCGACGACCCTCTCGGGCGCGTTGATGACTTTCTTCATCTGCTCTTTTCCTCCTTAAGCGAGCGGGGACTCGACCGCTTCCTGCGCCCACTCCTTGGCCCTCGCGACGGCCTCTTGCCACCTGCCGTAGAGCCGCTCACGCTCCTCCTCGTCCATCTGCGGTTCGTAGCGGCGCCTGAGCCTCCAGCGGTTCTTGAGCTCCTCCAGGTCCTCCCAGAACCCTGTCGCAAGGCCAGCGAGGTACGCGGCGCCGAGGGCCGTGGTCTCCAGGGTCTCAGGCACCTCTACAGGCGTCCCCAGAATGTCGGCCTGGAACTGCATCATCCAGCGGTTCGCGGCGGCTCCTCCGTCGGCCTTGAAGGTAGGGATGTCTATCCCAGAGTCGGCCTCCATCGCCTCGACCGCATCGCGGGTCTGGTAGCACATGCTCTCTAGCGCGGCCCTCGCCAGGTGCGCCCGGCTGCTGCCGCGCGTGAGCCCGACGATGGTGCCCCTGGCGTACGAGTCCCAGTGCGGCGCCCCAAGGCCGACGAGCGCGGGCACGAAGTACACGTCGTCGTTGGAGTCGAGGCTCGCCGCGAGCTCTTCGGTCTCCTCGGCGCTCTCGATGATCCCGAGCCCGTCTCTTAGCCACTGCACGGCGGCACCCGTTATAAAGATGGCGCCTTCCAGCGCGTACTCGACGGGTTCGTCGCCGAGGCCCCACGCTATCGTCGTCAGCATCTGGCGCTCACTCTTTATGGGCTCGGTGCCGGTGTTCATGAGGACGAACGAGCCGGTCCCGTAGGTATTCTTGGTAAGGCCCTTCTCGAAAGCGACCTCGCCGAAGAGGGCGGCCTGCTGGTCGCCTGCGACCCCTGCTACCGGCACCTCGGCACCGAAGACGTCGGCGTCGGTGTCGCCGTAGACGTAGGAGCTTGGCCTTACCTCGGGGAGCGCCGCACGCGGCACACCGCCGAGCATCTCCAGCAACTCGTCGTCCCACTGCAGGTCGAAGATGTTGTACATGAGGGTGCGCGAGGCGTTCGAGTAGTCCGTGACGTGCGCCCTGCCGCCGGTCAGCTTGTAGATCACCCACGTATCTATGGTGCCGAACAGTACCTCACCGTTCTGCGCCCTCTCCTTGACGCCGTCCACGTTCTCGAGTAGCCACTTTACCTTCGACCCCGAGAAGTACGCGTCTATAACGAGGCCTGTCTTGTTCGCGACCATTTCATCGTAGCCCTGCTCTGAGAGCTCGCTGCAGATCTGGGCCCCCCGCCTATCCTGCCAGACGATGGCGTGGTGGACAGGCTCGCCCGTCTCCTTGTCCCACATGACCACAGTTTCGCGCTGATTGGTTATGCCGATGGCCGCTATGTCCTCGGGCGACGCCCCGGCGTCCTCTAGCGCCTCCCGCATCACCCCTAGGGTGACGTCCCAGATCTCATTGGCATCATGCTCGACCCACCCAGGTCTCGGATAATGCTGGGTGAACTCCCTCTGAGCCTCCCCCACAGTTGCGCTGTCGTGGTTGAAGACTAACGCCCTGCTCGACGTGGTCCCCTGGTCTATCGCCAGTACATAATCTCCTGCCATCACGCATTCTCCTTCCGATACAGACCCCGAAACAGCCAGCCGAGCAGCGTCTCCTTTACAACATGCGCACCCTCCTATCCTGGCTTTCCCCGAGTATGCGCAGCCGAGCCCTTTCCCTCTTCCGACCATGCACCTTTACGAGCTTTATCTATTGCGAGCGTAACGGAGCCCAACACCCGCGTCAAGGATCTCTCGCACAGGCAGCTAGTGATCACCTTCCGCCACCTCAGCGCCGGCAAGAAGAATGCCGCTCGATCCGGGCAAATCACCCTGCCAAGGAAAAGAAGTAAATACGTTGGCGATCACCGAGGCCACTCACCTCCTGGCAGTCCATACCACAGAAGGGCATACGCATTCCCTGGACCGCTGCAGATCTGCAACGGGTCGGAGCTCTT
>DATDKO010000063.1:0-2460 GCA_036519935.1 Rubrobacter sp.
CCAGCATCCCGTAGACGACGAAGGACTCCATCGCGTGGCCACTCGGGAAAGAGTAGCTCGTCTCGATCAGCAAGGGGTGCTCGAAGGAGAGGCGTGGCCGGTCGAACAGCCCCTTTAGCAGCTGGTTGAGGACCGCGCTGCCAGCCACCGCGGCGAGCCAGCTCCCAAGGAAGAGCCACCGCCGTCCCCACGCGAGGAACGCGGCCACGACCACCCCCACGAGCACTATGGCCTCTATGGAGCCAAAGGCGGTGACGATGAGGAAGAACGTGGTGAGGGGCGGCGTTGCGTGGGCGTGCAGATAGTCGGCCAGCAACCGGTCGAAGCGCACTATTGGGTCGCCCGTCAGGAGGTCTTCGGCAAGCCCGCCAAAGAGCCACAGACACCCGGCCGCGGCCAGCAGCCCTACCGTGAGATGCAGCCCGAGATACTGCCCAGGCGTCAGGCGACGGAGCAGCCACCGCAGTTGGGCTTCGTAGCGCGTCAGCAGGCGGGCGACCGGAGGGTAGGCCAGCAGCACCTCCCCCCACCCCACCAGCCGCGCCCGGTTGTGCGCGGCCCAGCGGTATGCGAGGTAGAAGGCGAGAACTACGGCCAGCACCGAGGCGAGCACCAGCGTAGCTCGTCCCAGCCAACGCTCCACCAATCCGAGGCTGCTCCCAAGGAAGTAGCCCACCAGGATCACCGCCATAGCCCAGATGGCTCCCCCCAAGGGCGTTGTAGAGGATGAAGGTCCCCCAGCGCATCCGGCTCATCCCCGCCACCAGGGCACCGAAGACACGCAAGCCGGAAAAGAAGCGCGCCATGAAAACAGCCTTGCCCCCATGCCTCCCGAAGAACGCTTCGGCGCGAGCGAGACGCTCGGGGGTGATCAAGACGTAGCGTCCCCACCTCAGGATGAAGGGGCGCCCACCTTCGCGCCCGATCCAGTAACCGATCTGGTCTCCCACTACAGCGCCGAGGATGCTGAAGAAGATCACCCCTCCAAGATCCAGAGTGCCCCGTTGAACCAGGATGCCTGAGGCGAGGAGGATGGTCTCACCTGGCAGCGGCACCCCGGTGCTCTCAAGCATCACCCCGAAGAGGATGAGCAGGTAACCGTAGTGTTCGATGAGGGAGAGTACCCGGTCCATAGCTGAAGCGTTTAGCCCTTAACGAACAACCCGGAGGCTTATGCACGCCAGTGCGTGGAAGATGAGTTCTCCGAAGTTCGCCTTGACAGAGTCCTAAGAAGCTCGTTCTGGGTTCTAGCCGAGGACTTCCGGCAAAGCCACGTCGGTGCGCGGGCACAGAACTGCACACTTCGGGCCATTTTTCGTCCATAACGGGCGAAAGGGCGTTGCCTTACCTATGCATCTGAGTAAGCAGATGATTACGGACGACGGTCCGAACAAGGGCCTGCTTGGCCTGTAAGGCCCCACCACACTGTGGCGAGAGCGGTTCGGCGGACTACAGGACGAGAACCAACGACGCTCGAATATGCACGAGAAGCGGAGGGCAGGTGTCCAGAGGGGACTACAAGGCACGCTACCAACACCTCGCGGACGAGGACCTGACCCAGGACGCCTTCCTCAAGGTGTGGCAATCGGCGGACAGATACCGGGCACAGAGGGGCAGCGTCAGGACCTGCATCCTCTCTGTGGTCCGCAACCAGGGCATAGACCAGCTGCGCGCCCGCGCCAGCCGCCGCAGGACGCTGGAGACGCTCGAGGCATCAGCATCCAGCTACGAGCCCAGCGAGGCTTTCGCCCAGGTCTGGCACGAGGCCCGCCTGGGTCGGGTGCGCGAAAGACTCGATGCTCTGCCGCACCTCCAACAGCAGGTCCTCGAGCTAGCTCATTTCCCCGATCTTACGCACATGGAGATAGCCGAGCGCCTCCACCTGCCGCTGGGCACCGTGAAGGGGCGTATGAGGCTCAGACTGGGAAAGCTGCGCAACAACCGCGAGCTTCGGGATGTGGCGGCAGGGTAAGTCTTGCCAGCGTGCTTCTTTCCGCCGCACCCGCGCACCGGTACCCTATTCACCCGAGGTCCTGGAAGGGGCTTGCTGCGAATTTCGCTACCTTTCGTCGGTTCTCTCGCTAGTGGCATCTAGCGCTTCCGGAGTCCGTGAAGGTCTCGCCCTCCACAGGTAAGAACCGCCACTCATAACCCTCCGGGCGAGGTGTGAGCTTCAGGACGCCAAAGGTCTCATCATCGTAGATCTCGCTATTGGCGATGGGGTCCAGGATCGGGTAATGGCTCCGGCCCCCGGTGCCCACCACGAACTCCCTGATGCCGCGCTCGGGGTCTGCCTTCCCATTAGGATCCTGGGGCGCAAAACGTTGGTAGTTGTGGTCGTGGCCGTTTAGCACCACGTCCGCGCCGGCAGCGTAGAGGGCCTCCCAAAGCGGCTTCACCTGGCGAATGCCGGGACGATACTTCCCGGAGCTAAACAGTGGGTAGTGGAAGTAGGCCAGG
>DATDKO010000064.1:0-5514 GCA_036519935.1 Rubrobacter sp.
GAATCTCCCGCGGATCCCGCAAGTCCAGCAGTCCTCGCCTGACGTTGACGTCGAAGGAGACGGTTACGCCGCGGTCGTTGGCGGCGGAGATGAGGCGGTCGATCAACTCGTGGCAGCGTACGGAGAGGGCGGCCGTGATGCCGGTGAGGTGCAGTATCTAGCCGGAGAGCAGGTACTCCACGTCCAGCCTGTCGATCTGCATCCGGCTCGCCGCCGAGCCTGCCCGATAGTAGTGGACGCGCAACTGGCCCAAGGCCCTCCACTCCTTGAAGTAGAGACCTGTGGGGGCCTAGGGATCCAGGCCAACCCTGGAGACGTCCACCCCTTCCCCCCGCGCGAAGGCCAGGATCTCCTCTCCGAACTCGTCGTCCCCGAGCCAGCCAGCCCATCCGACCCCGTGCCCGAGGCGCGAGAGGCCCACGGCCACGTTGAACTCGGCCCCGCCCAAATGCTTCTCGAACCTGCCGACATGCCTGAGCGGACCCTTCGAGAGGGGGTCCATCACGATCAGAGCCTCGCCAAGAGTCGTCAGTTGCAAAGGCTCGCTCATCTCAATTTCCAGCCTCCTGGTCGCGGTGCACAGTCGGACGATACCCAATTATGACTCCAATGGCCGCCGTCTCACTCTGTGGCGGCGAGCGCTTCGTGCGCCGTTTCTCTCACCTGCGCAGGAGCGCTCGGGCGGAGGCGCCGTCTTCCACCTTGAGCGGCAGGCGGATCAACTCGTGCTCCCCCGGTTCTACCCCGGACTGGTCGAGACCCTCGATGACCCAGATCCCCGCCCCGAGGAGCGCCTGATGCATCGCGACGCCGACGGTCCTGACCCCACGCTCCGTGAGGTAGCGGGCCGCCTCCCTGAGGCGTACACCAAGTCCTCTATGAAATCCTGGGCCCACCAGCCCAGGGACGGGTTTCGCGTCTTGAACAGGATGCGCTCGCCGCGGCCGATCTCGTCGGGTTTGATAGAGATGGGGTCCTGGATCTCGATCACCCGCGCCGGCCCGATCGTGGCGTCGAGCGGCATCCGATCCATCCCCTCTCCGCCGCGTAAGAAGTGGATCGGCGCGTCCATGTGCGTCCCCGTGTGTGACCCAAGCGAGATCGTCGAGACGTTGGCGACATCGTCGCGTTCCATGTCGAGCATCCGTTCGATCCGGACCGGCGGGTTGTCAGGCCAGTGGACCATCCCGCTGCGCAGCGGGACGGAGATGTCGGTCCATCCTTCTTCGCCCGGCGTTCGGGATCCGCTAGCACACACGGAATAATCTCCTTTTCTCTTTCACCCCGCCTCCGACGACGATCAGGCCCGACCCTGACCCGAAGGCAAACGGCATCAGCGGGTCCATGGGCCTGGCACGTTTCGGCTTTCGTCGCCGACCCGCTCCGGCGGGAGCGACGCCAGGCTAGGACCGTCCGAACCTGCGGGGTACTCGAGGAGCGGCACCAGACCCTTCCCCCAGGCATCCAGTATCGGCTCGGCCACCCGCCAGGCCTCTTCGGCCTCGTCGGCCCGGACAAAGAGGGTGGTGTTGCCCTCCAGCAGGTCGAGGAAGAGGCGTTCGTAGGCGGAGAAGAACTCCTGGGGGGCGAAGTCGGCGCTGAGCTCTATCTGCTCCAGGTCGAAGGGGTCGTAGGGGCCGTTTACGTTCAGGTTCAACGTGACCCTGTCCGGGCCCAGCCGGACGCGCAACACATTAGGCTGGGGGTCGCCCGCCCGCTGGAAGGCGAGGTGGGGCACCGCTTTGAAGTGCACGGCGATCTCGGCCCGAAAACGGCTGAAGGCCTTGCCGCCGCGCAGCACGAACGGCACCCCAGCCCAACGCAGGTTGTCGATCGCGAGCGTGACTTCGGCGAAGGTCTCGGTCCCCCGGGAGGGGTCCACCCCCTCCTCATCGGCGTAGGCTGGGATATGCCTCTCCCCGATCGTGCCCGGCCCGTAGCGGGCGCGCACGGTCTGGCGTTGCGCCTCCGCGGGGGAGAGACGCCGGACGGCGCGCAGGAGGTCAACCTTGCGGTCACGCAGGTTGCGCCGATGGAGGGCGGTGGGGGCCTCCATCGCGGTCAGGCACAGTAGCTGGATGAGGTGGTTCTGGATCAGGTCCTTAAAGGCCCCGGCATGGTCGAAGTAGCCTGCCCTGCCCTCAAGCGCCAGGGTCTCCTCCCAGATGATCTCCACGCGTTCTATGTAGTTGCGGTCCCAAAGCGGCTCGAAGATGCCGTTGGCGAAGCGCAGGCCCATGATGGTCGGGAACGGCTGCCAGGCGAGGAAATGGTCGATCCGGAAGATAGCCCCCTCTGGGAGGAACCCGTGCAGCAGCCGGTTGAGCTCCTGTGCCGACTCGAGGTTCACCCCGAATGGCTTCTCGACAGCGACCCGGCTCCCCTCCGGCAGGTTCGCCTCTTTGAGGGCCTCGAGCGTCGGGGCGAAGACCGCAGGCGGTAGGGCAAGGTAGGCGACGATCGGCTCGGTCAGGGGCTCAAGAGCCGAGATCACGCTCTCGGCGTCCGTCATGTCGGCCTGGCGGTACTCCAGTACCTCGACGGCCATCGTCGCGCGGGCGTCCGCTGATACGTTGCCGGCGTGGTGCTCCAGGTTGTCGAGCACCAGACGGCGGAAGCCGTGTTCGTCGTCCCACTCCTGCCGGTCCACGCCGGTGATCTTGATGCCGGGCGGTAGCTTGTCCGCCTCGTAGAGCTTGGCCAGGGCGGGCATCAGGTACCGGGCCGCCAGGTCCCCCGTGGCCCCGAAGATCACTATCCGCTCCACGACGAATCCTCCTCCATCACCGGGGCTCTCCGCACCCGAACCCTTGCGAGCCTCAGGCACCGAAGGTGTGGCTTTCGCCGGCTCCGATCTCTTTTGTCTCGTCGCCGACGCGGACCTCGATGGGCCGGCCGAAGTCGCCGCTCTGCGCCGCTACCGTCAGCTTGTTGCCTTCGAGCTGGACCTCAAGCGGCGTCCCACGAAACTGCATGGGGAAAGACAACCCGTCCAGGTTCCCTACCGGCTTCGGGTCGAAGTGGAGCACCCCATCGCGGATGAAGGTCCCCAGGTAGCCGCGCTGGATCAGGTCGAGGGTACCGGCCATAACGCCCATGTGGATACCCTCCTGGGTGGTGCCGCCCTGCACGTCGCCGACGTCGCTCTCGAGCGCCACCATGTACCGCTCCCACGAGCTCTCCGGGTCGAGGCCTGCCAGGATGCCGGCGTGGGCGATGAAGCTTAAAGTGGAGCCGTGGGAGGTCCTGCGGTCGTAGTATTCGACGGTCTTGGGCACCATCTCGGGCTCGTACTCGTAGCCGAGCCGCTCGAAGAGCCGCTCGAGCTCTTTCTCGGGGAACAGGAAGAAGAGGAGCACGGCGTCTGCCTGCTTCGTCAGCTTGTACTTGTCCGGGTCGTCCCCCTCGGCGCGGAGGATGCGATCCAACCTCTGGATGTTGCCGTGCTTCTCGCGGTAGTGGTCCCAGTCCAGCTCCTCCAGGTCCTCGTAGGCCTCGAACTGGCTGATGATGCCGTCCGCCTGGAACGGAACGAACATCTTGCGGCTCATCTCTTCCCACGTCTGGACTTCTTCGTCCGTTATGCCGATCCTGGTGCGCAACGCCTCCCGACGGCGTTCGGGGAGCAAATCGAGCACCTCGAGGGCGATCTCTGATAGCCAGGCGACCATCACGTTGGTGTAGGCGTTGTTCCTGATCCCCTCCTCCTCCGAGCCCGGGTACTTCTCGTGGAACTCGTCCGGACCCATGACGCCGTGGATCTCGTAGCGGTCCCTCTCGGGGTTGAAGTGGGCGATGGAGGACCAGAAGCGCGCGATCTCCAGCATCATCTCGACTCCGTGGTCCAGCAGGAACTCGAAGTCGTCGGTCGCCTCGTAGTAACGCCAGACGTTGTAGAAGATGTCCGCGCTTACGTGGCGCTGGTTGTGGCTGAGGTCAGGCTCCCACTTCCCCGACTTGGGGTTGAGGTGCACCGTCTGCGTCTCCTCCTGGCCGTCGGAGCCGCTCTGCCAGGGGAACATCGCCCCCCTGTAGCCGGCCGCCCTTGCCGCCCTCTTGGCCTCGTCTATCCGGCGGTAGCGGTACATCAGGAGCTCGCGGGTTATCTCCGGCAGCCGGAAGTTGAGGAATGGGTAGATGAAGAGTTCATCCCAGAAGATGTGTCCCCGGTAGGCCTCGCCGTTGAGCCCCCGCGCCGGGACCCCCGCGTCGAGGTCGGCCGTGTGCGGCGAGCAGACCTGGAGTACGTGCGAGATGTGTAGCCGGAGCAGGAGCTGGACCCGGTCGTCTTTCGGGACCCGCACGTCGCAGACGTCCCACAGCTCGTCCCAAACCCGGGCATGACCCTCGAAGGCTTCGGCGAACGTCCCGTAGTGTCTGACGGCCTTGCCGGCGTTGACCAGCGGCTCGTTTATGGCGTGGTCGCGCGAGGTGTAGAAGGCGACCATCTTCTCGACGTGCACGGGCTCCTTCTCCTTGACCTCGAAGGAGAGCACCTGGTGGATGTAGTCCTGCATCTGGTAGAGGTTGCGATCCTCGTCGAGCGGTCCTTCGTCGTCGTAGACGCGGGTGCGGGCCGCCTCGGCGACGTAGATGTGCGACTGGCGGGTGCGAACCTCCAGGGCGATGATCTCGGGCCCGAACGTCCTCGGCGAGACCGGGTCGAGGTGGCGGCCTTCGAGGCTCCGGTAACGGGTGACGCCCCCGTTAATGACCCTGCCGTCCAGCGCGGAGATCATCTCCACCCTGCCCGACCAGTTCTCCGGCGTAACGGTCCACCGCATGGCCGCCTGGTGCATGTCGGCCATGCTCACGAAGCGGCGGGTCTCGAGCGTGGTCTCGCGGCCCGACCGGTCGCGGATGCGCTGGGCGCGCACGACCGTGGCGTTGCGAACGTCGTACTCGTGGCGGTAGGAGAGCAGCTCGACGTTGTCCATGCCGACGGCCTCCTCCCCCTCGATCCGCAGCTCTAGGAGGAGCCAGTTCGGGAGGTTGACCAGGTCCTCGTTGAGGACCGGCACACCGGCCATGATCGTCGTCTCCCGGTTGAAGCCGCCGTGGGTGTACGTTCCGGGGTAGCTAACCCCGTCGGCCTCGGCCCACGAGAGGGCGCCCCGCGTGCAGAAGTAGCCGTTGCCGGTGGAGGTCAGCGCCTCGCGCAGCCCTTCCTGTTCGGGCTCGAACGAGTCGTAGGCAAGCGTCCAGTTCGTCACGGAGATCCTCCTTAAGTCTCTATACCGGTTCCGTACTAGCGCGACCCGCGCAGCAACTGCTTCTTGCCGGCGCAGCACATGAAGGCGTCGCCGCCGTCAGGGAGCGTCGCGTGACAGGGCCCCAGGGTGGCGGCGGGGGCGCGCCCGTCGGCGGAGTGGCAGATCTTGCAGCACCTGGAGACATCCAGCAGCCCTATCCTTCCCAACTCTTCGCATCCCTTGCCACTCACCCGGCTGCTCCTGTTGACGCCTAGCATAAGGTCTCTCCTCGTACGTCGAACCCTTCTTTCGATACCCGCTC
>DATDKO010000065.1:0-3066 GCA_036519935.1 Rubrobacter sp.
AGAGCCACCCCCTGGGGATCAGAGTGACGAAGGGCACGCGGTCCAGGGCTTCCACGATCGGGAGGACGAACTCGTGGAACTGGGTGGACCTGAGGATGGTCCACGGAACCGGCGAGCCCTCGACGAGCCTCTCGGCGTCCAGCTTGTTGCGGAAGTAGGAGAGAGGTACGCGTTCGATACCGACGATGGAGATGTAGACGAAGTGGGAGACCTCCGCGCGGGCTGCGATCTCAAGGAGACGCTCCGTGCCCTCGACGGCCGTCCGACGCGACTCGCGGGTGGGGCTCTGCGCGGCATGGATTATCGCGTCCGCGCCGCACACCGCTGCCTCTATGCCCTCTCCGGTGAGCAAGTCTCCTTTGATGGCGCCGGGCCGGCCGCTACGGCTCATTATTCGCGGCTCGAGGCCCTCGGCACGCAGCCGATTCACCACCCGCCTGCCGAGCCTTCCCGTGCCGCCGGTGACCAGTACGTCTCGCACTTCCACGACCAAAACCTCCTACTGCTTTACCTTCTCCGGGTTGACCGCCGCCCGGACGGTGAGCTAGAGAGTGTTATGAACCTCCGGGTCGTTCCTCATTGCTAAGGGTTCCCCTTAGGCGACACACCGTCTGGTACCTAAGGCGGATCGGCCATCAACCCTCCGATCACTTACTCCCCCGCCCGTACAAGATTTGTCTCCAGCATGCGGTACCGGGCTTTCACCGGGGCACAACGGGAGCGCCCCTTGGAGGGGCCATGCGGCGGAATTGGCACCAACATCCCGCGTCGTCACGCTAGCCTCTTTCGCCCGGCGTATGGACGATCCGCGAGATCTCCCTCGCGGTAGGCGCGCGCCTTCTGGGATCGTTGATGCTCCGCCGTGCACCGCGGCGGGCAATCCTCCCGATCACAACCGCAGGAGGCGCTCGGCGTTGCCGTGCGCTATCCGCTCCCTGTCGGCGGGGCTCACCGGGAGCCCATCCAGGAAATCTCGCGCCTCACCCATCGAAGCGTACGGGTGGTCTGTCGAGAACATCACCCGTTCCGCGCCGACCTGGAGTACCAGGTCGAGCAACGCCTGGACCCAGTTGAAGCCGCCAAACGTGTAGTGGAGGTTCTCGCGGAGGTAGGAGCCGACCGGGCGATCTAGTTTCGTCATTTCCGGGGGCAGCGCGAGATCTATTCTGGGCACCATGAAGGGGAGAGCCTCGCCCATGTGGCCGATCACGAGCTGCAATTCTGGGTACCTGTCGAACGCCCCGCCGAGGATGAGGCGGAGGACATGGGTCGCAGTCTCGATGTGCCACCCCCAGGCCGCGGTCGCCAGCCCTAACGTCACGCCCGTCGCGTAGTTGCCCGCGTAGGATGCCTCGATCACCGACCGTGGAGGCGGTGTCGGGTGGAGGTAGATGGGTACCCCTAGCACTTCTGCACGCTCCAGGATCGGCCAAAAGAAGGCGTCGTCAAGGTAGCGTCCCCTGGTGTGGCCGTTTATCAGCGCCCCCACGAAGCCGTGTTCTCCGACTGTGCGCTCCAGTTCTTCGGCGGCGGCTTCCGGGGCCGCCGTCGGCAACGCGGCGAACCCGACGAAACGAGCCGGATGGCGCCGCACCGCCTCCGCGAGGAAGTCGTTTGTCTCACGGGCGAACGCTACAGCCTCTGGCGCGTCGAGCTGCTCCACCCCAGGGGAGGTCAGCGATAAGACCTGTACGTCGATGCCTGCGGCGTCCATGGCCGCGATCCTGCCCTCACCGAGATCGCACAGCTGTTCGATAAGCTTCGCGTAGCCCGCCGCCACCTGGGGATGGTCGCGGGCCGCTTCCGCCTGGGCCTTGAGATCCCGTCCCGGGCCTTCCATGAACGCCGGGGGGGCGTAGTGTTCTTCCAGCGCTATCGTACGCATCATCGACCTCCTCACCTAGTATTTTCCGGTGGTGCCGCTACCATCCAGGACCTCGAGTTCGCGGGTGCCGTATACCAGCGGCACCCGTCAGCGCACGAGCAGACGTAGTGACTCGGTTTGCTCTATGGGGAACTGGCGGCGCCAGCCCGTCACCCCCGGCTTCGGCGATGTAGGGATTCACGTAAAGCCCGGTCCAGTTGTTGGGATAGAGTTCCATCTGCTTCCTCGCCCGTTGCCGCCGACAGAGACTGCAGGTGACCTGCCAAACGGCTACTCGGCCAGCCGGAGGTTGATGTCGCCGCTGGATGCGCGCACGGAGAGGTTCAAGCTCACGTCCGAATCCTCGTGGCCCCTGTAGCTGACCTCGGGTTTCCACCGGGGCACGTTGTAGGTGAAGGTGGCATCCATCAGGTTCTCCGCGCCGCCCCCTACAAGGATGTCGCCTGTCCCCATGGAGAGGTCGGTTCGGACCGACTCTGCCCCCTCGAGCTCTACCGAACGTCTCTCCGTCCTCACCTCACCCGCCCTGGCACACCCGGTTGCCAGCACGAGCACCAGGATCGAGGTCAACACCGGGCCCCCTAGACAGATCGCAGCACGCATCACCGGACTCATGGTAGGAGCGCCTCGGTGCTCACGCGAGATCGTCCACTCGCCCCACCCGTCGTTAGCATCCGGCTCTTGAGCATATGCTCTGCCTCTCGTTGGAGCTGCCTGACCCGCTGCCGCGAGACCTTGAGCTCGTTGCTTAGCACGGCCAGGGTGGAGGGGCCCCGGTCGTCGATGCCGTAGTGCCTGATGAGTACGTACCTATGACGCTCGGGGAGCTGCTCGATGGCGTCCTGCAGGAAGGATTTCCCCATATCGCTTATGACCTCGCCGGCCGCGTCGGAGGCACGCTCGTCTTCGACGAATTCTCCGAGCTCCGAGCCATTCTCTTCCGCACCCAAGTGAACGTTGAGGCTGGTGGCGTCCCTCATGGCGTCTATGACGTCCCACACCTCATCTATGGTCCACCCCAGCCGCTCGGCGACCTCCTCGTCTGTCGGCTCGCGCCCGAGCGCGGCTGAGAGCTCGTTGGAGGTGCGCGTAGCCTTCCTTATCCTCTCGCTCATGTGCACGGAGACTCGGATGGCGCGCCCTTTGTCGGTAACGGCACGCTGGACGGCCTGACGGATCCA
>DATDKO010000066.1:0-5436 GCA_036519935.1 Rubrobacter sp.
CCAGGAGACGCTCGTCGCTGCCGTCGCAGTGCTCCTCAGCGTCATTATCGGGACGGTGAGCTTCGCGGGAAGCATCATCGCGTTCATCAAACTCCAGGAGCTGGCGTTGACAGGCTCGGTGACTTTCCCTTTGCAGCAGGTGGTAAACGCCGCTATTTTCCTTGGCATTCTGCTTCTCTCCGCGAACATCCTTGCGGGCGGGCTCGTGCTCTCGCCGCTCGTTTCGCTGTACTTGATCCTGGGCGCATCGCTGCTGCTTGGCGTCCTGTTCGTAATCCCCATCGGCGGGGCGGACATGCCCATCGTGATCTCATTGCTTAACGCGTTCACAGGTCTTGCGGCGGCGGCCTCGGGCTTCGTGCTCTCCAACTACGCCCTTATTATCAGCGGTACGCTGGTCGGCGCCTCGGGGACCATCCTCACCCGCCTGATGTCGGGCGCGCTGGGGCGTCCTCTAAGCAAGATCATCTTCGCCGGCATCGCTGCTTCCGGAAGTGGCGGAAGCGAGCACGAAGAAGACCGGGAAGTCAACGACAAGAGCGCCGGGGAGGTGGGTGAGTACCTCGCCGACGAGGCGGAGAAAGTCGTGATCGTACCCGGTTACGGCCTCGCCGTCGCCCAGGCCCAGCAGGCTATGCGAGACCTCGTGGAGACGCTGGAGTCCGAGGGCAAAGAGGTTCTCTTCGGCATCCACCCGGTGGCAGGAAGGATGCCAGGACACATGAACGTCCTCTTGACCGAGGTAGGCATCCCCTACGAGAAGCTCTACGACCTCGAGGACATAAACCCCGAGTTCGAGGACGCCGACGCCGCGATCATCGTCGGCGCCAACGACGTGGTCAACCCTTCTGCCAACGACCCCGAGGTGGAGAGCCCCATAAGCGGAATGCCCGTGCTCACCGTCGAGAACGCGAAGCACGTAATCTTCATCAAGCGCTCCCTGAGCCCAGGCTTCGCGGGGGTTGACAATCCCCTCTTCTACGACACCGACAAGACCATGATGCTGTTCTCCGACGCCAAGCAAGGCTTGCAGGACCTCAACGAAGCAGTGAAGAACGGCTAGGCTTGCAAAGAGGTTTGGATCTCTTTGCAAGCTCTCAGCTTGTCAGGACTTCAGCTTGTCAGCTCTTCGTTTTCGCATGTAGCGTCTAGCTCGTAGTCGAGTACGTGATGGGAGAGTTGGTGCACTCGCATAAACGCCTTTCGAGAAATCTCCGGGGAGGTCACCAGGCGGAGTCCACAGCTTTATTCACTTTGTCGGGAATCCCGTCGCCAAGCCGGGTGGCGTCGACGGGACCCGCTTGCGTCTCTTGAAGACTCTGACTGCCAGACACGCGGGCAGGTGGACCAGCCGGGGCAGCCATGCCTCCCCCGGCGCGCTGTTCCCTGGCAGCCGGCTTTGGCCCGACGCTAGCCGGCGTGGTCGTCGCCGGCGCGGAGGCTGATCCGGTGTAAGCGGGCGCGTCGCCCGCTGAAGCACCCGCCGATGCGCTCGCTGACGCGCTCGCTGACGCGCTCGCTGACGCGGTAGCAGAGAATGATGACACCTGTGCCGTTCGGGATGTGTACTCCGCTTGCCTGCTACGCTCAGCCCTGGTTCGTTCATCATTGCCGGTGTGTATAGTGGAAGATTCGGCCTGTTTCTCCTTGTTCGGATCCTCGGTATTACGTTCCTCGTCTTCCACGTTGCCGACCAGGGCGATCCCGGAGGGAAGTTGGGAGACCGTCGGCTCTTGGACCACCGAGACCGACGCTAGATCTTCGCCCCTGATGCCAGACGCGAGGTAGGTGGCCAGGACAAAGATCAGAACCACCGCAAGGCTCACGTACAGGCCGGGTCTGTGAACGGGAGCCATCGCGCCGGGTTCGTCTTCGACCGTACCGGTGACGCCAACGAGACGGCGCAAGGATGCCAGGAACCCAAGCGGCTCGCCCGACGGAGGATCTTCTGGTGCCTGGTCCTGTGCTGGTTGCAGGGGCGTCTGGCGGCGTTTGAGCTCCCTGGTCATCGCCGCTCCGTCTAGTCCAAGGTGCTCGGCGTAGGTCTTGAGGGACCCGAGCACGTACACAGCAGGGAGCACGTCGAAGTTCTCGTTCTCCAGGTCGCGGAGGTACCTGCTCCGGATCTTCGTCGCCTCCTCGACCTGCTGGAGCGAAAGACCTCGGTTCTCGCGGGCCAGCCGCAGGGTCCTGCCTATCTCTAGCCCCTTATGCGGGTTGCCAGCCTCGCCGCTCATGCTCACCCAGGCCCGTTTAAGTCTGCTCCCCCCGGGTAGACCGATATCGCGTTCGAATACCCTGGAATGTACCACACCCAAGAGCGCAAGGGACTACATTCGAGGCGGTTCGCGAACCGCCCCTACTCGACGATGGGCTGGGCCAGGATCCAGAGGCTGGTCATCGTGTAGAGGACCATGAGGACGAGCATCGGCAGTTGGCTCCTCAAGGCGCGTCCAGGATCACGCAAGAGGCGCAGCGAGATCGAGTGTGCAAGATAGACGGCGATCACGTGCCCGGCTACGATGAGCGCGACCTGCGAGTACCAGACGAACCCAGCCCCTACGATGCCGTAACGGGGCTCGAAATCGGCGGTGCCGAAGAGGTTCCAACCCCATCCCAGAGGGTCAGAGACGAGGGAGACTATCATCTGCCCCTGGACGAGCAGGTATGTGTAGTAGTGGGCCACCTGGTAGGCGATCGCGATGGGTACGAGCGAGAAAGCATACGCGGCCGCAAACCGCCAGAAACCTCCCTGCCCTCCCCCACCGAGGATTCGGCTCAGTTCCACAAAGCCGAGATAGATGCCGAAGAAGAGCAAGGGCAGCAGTATCGTCCCTGGCGTCTGCGTCACAGGGGTAAGACGTACGATCTCGAGCCACAGCGGGGTTTCGAGCAGGCCGTCGAAAGTCACGCCAGCAAGTACCACGATCACAATCGCGGCCCCGCCCGGCGTCACCATCTCAGGCAATCCGAGACCGACCGCAGGAGGGCGCACGTTCAATTCTCGCTCGTCGGATGCGGCGCGGGCAAAGCACTCGTAACAGTTCACGCACCCTCCCGCTGCGTCGTCGCCACAGCCACCGCAGCCCAGGCAAACGTCAGGGTCCTTCACCCTAACTTCTGTGGGAGCGAATCTGCCGAGCAGTCCGAAGAACACCGAGAACGCATCTCCCCGGCGCAGCCAGGTCTCCTTGCCGAAGAAGGCCATGCCGTAGAGTGTGATCAGGGAGTAAACGAGGGCGAAGAGGGCGATGTTGCGCGGCACGTAAGAACCCGAGAAGACGTTTTCGATCCAGACGAACACGAGGTAGAGTCCAACAGCGGGCCAGATGCCGAGAGCTTCGGGGTAGGGCTCGTCGAGCTCCAGCCCGTCCCTGTAGCCGAGCCTGCGGACCAGCCCTTCGGCCCAATCGAAGACTACCTTCCAGGGGTTCACGAGCGGCCACAGGTTCCCGACGAAAGCGGTAAAGAGGCTGAGGCCAACCCACCATGTCACCCACACGAAAGTCGGGGCGAAGTTGAAGCCGCTCTGCAACCCAACCAGGCCGGCGATCACAACGACCAAGAAGAGCGCAACAGAGAGCAAGCGCAGGCCGTCTGCGAGCAGGCGTGAAGTCAAGACCCTTTTGAGGGACCGACTACGAAACAAATCGAGGCGGGGATACAGATATGGGGAGTCTCGCTCCTTTCGGGAGAACAGGACCAGCGGTAGGAAGGAGAGCACCACGGCGGCGGCGGCACCGTAGAGGTAGAGCCAGAGCGGGATCGGGATGTCGTAGGTCGGCCCGAAGCCGTGGGCCAGCGCAGGACGGGCGCCGGCCAGGAGGAATGAGAACGCGAGCGCAGCAGCTGCGTCGCGGTGCATCATCCCTTCGCTACCGCGGGCGCACCTGGAGCACGCCGAGCTCCCTCTCGGACTCGTGGTCTTCGATCTCGAAGCGTCCCGTGAGATCCGCCCTAAAGCGAAGGCTGGCCTTCTGTCCTGGCCCGACCTCTTGCTCAACGTCGTAGCCGTGCAGGTGTAACTCCATCGGCCTATCAGAGCTAACCCGGAGCGTCACGCTGTCGTCCTCGTTGACTGAGATCTCGGCCGGGCTCATCTCACCACCCTCGATGGAGACGGCGATCGTCCGGTCGCGCGGCACGCCGGCCGGGGTGTCGGGGCGCAGGAGGAAAAACAGCCCGCCCAGGATCAGTACGATCACCGCGATCAAGATAATGCTTCTAGCCAATGTCCCTCTATTCTCTGTGAGACCTTGTCCTCGTCACGATCCCGGCTTGACTGTAGTGGAGGGGTTCAGCGTCAACGTTTCTCACGCTGCCTGGTCACGTACCTCATGAGGCCGTCGGTCAGCATACTGTAGGTACCGGCCAGGTCGTAGCGCTCCGACTGGGTGATATCGGAGCCCTCAGCGAGCATCTCGGCGTCCCCTTTGGCCTTCAACTGGTCGGAGATCTCCTCGCGGTCGGCACCATCGTCCATCTGCCCCTCGACGAACAGCAACCAGTCCTGGAGGCGTTGCTCGAGTTCGCCGAGATGCCGCCCGACGTCCTCGTAGCTACCGAAGTGTGTGGGCCAGAGGCTTGCAGGATCTAGCTGCCTTATGTAGTTGATGCTCCGTACCCACACCTCGACGTCGATCTCGGGCGGCGGCGTCGGCGGCCGTACGTAGGACTGGCCAGGCAGCCGGATACCGGCCACGTCACCGGTAAAGAGCGCCCCGGAGCCAGGCTCCAGGTAGGCGAGGTGATGGTAGGCATGACCCGGCGTGTCGTGGGCGACGAGGACGCCTCCTACGGTCTCCGTCTCTTCCCCGTCTTTCAGGACTTTGATCCTGTCCTCAGGCACGGGGCGTGCTTCGCCCCAGAGCTCCTCCATCCTCTCGCCGTAGATGCGGGTGGCGCTCTTTACTAGCTTCGAAGGGTCGGCAAGGTGCGGGTAGCCGACCTCGTGCACGTAGAAAGTCGCGTTGGGCAGCACCCCAGAGAGATGTCCCGAGGCGCCTGCGTGGTCGAGGTGTATGTGCGTAAGGTAGACCTGCCGCACGTCTTCGTAGGAGACGCCGCGATCCTTCAGGGCGGCGGTGAGCCTGTCGAGGCAGTTCGTCGGACCAGTCTCGACGAGGGCGGCGGAAGCCCCATCCTCCCCGAGCAGGAGGAACGAGGCTATTACCTGCCCGGTGTTCATGAAGTCAAGGTCTATTATCTCTATCTTCATCTACGGTCCTTTGGGCTGTGGCTCCAAGCGGAGATTATACAGACCCTCTTTGTTAGACTTTTCGAGGCGCGCCTCGAAAAAGGAAAGGACTCTGTTTTGGATCTCAACCTCATGCGAGAGCTATCCGTCAAGACTGACACGAAGATCGTCCTGCTCGTCGTAGACGGCCTGGGAGGGCTGCCTATGGACCCATCAGGCCAGACGGAGCTCGAGGCCGC
>DATDKO010000067.1:0-7535 GCA_036519935.1 Rubrobacter sp.
CCATTACGACTGAACTGCTCCTACTGGACCATTCTCTGCTTCATTCTACTTGACAACCGTCGCTACCAACGTGAGCGCCGGTGTGTCATGCGGCGTAACGAACGTCTTGTGGTATGTGTTTTCGTTTTCGAGCGCCTCGGCGAAGGTACTGGCCACGTCTTCGCGGGGGATCTCACCCCGCCTCCCTAGCTTCTCGGCCGCCTCTATGGTGCCCGTGCCCTCATCCTCGGTCAGGCTGCCAGGGCGGATGATGGTGTAGACGAGACTACTGCTCTTCAGACGTTCGTCGGCGCGGGACTTGGCGCGAAGATAAGGACGCATCGCCTCCGTACCTCCCTCAGGGTCGTCCGCGCCCATAGAGCTCAGCATCAGGTAGCGGCGCACCCCACGTTCCTCCGCGGCCTCGACCAGCTTGGCGGCCCCGCCGTAGTCCATCGTCTCCTTGCGCTCGGCCCCGCTCCCCGGTCCGGCGCCGGCGGCGAAGACGATGGCGTCGCACCCCTCGACCGCCCTCCCGATCCCCCCTCCGACCTCCTCGGCTTCGAGGTCGATCACCATAGGCTCGGCGCCGTCCGCCTCGACATCGCCTGTCTGCTCCTCCTTGCGGACGAGTCCCCTGACCTCGTGGCCATCTTCGGCCAGCATCCGTACCAGACGCCTCGCCGTCTTGCCGTGCGCGCCAGCGAGCAAAACCCTCACGAAACTACCTCCTTCGAACCAGGACCACCCTGCAGGTTAGCACGCTCAGGCCTTTCGGCCTTCGGCGCAGCCGCCGTGCTGACAAGCGGAGGTGAAGCCGGAGCGTGCTGAAATGCTTTCACGGCGACGCCGTCGCAGAAGCGGACGGGGACGCCGTTGGGGATGCCGTTGGGGACGCCGTCGGGGACGATGTCGGAGATGCCGTCGGTCCGGTCGTCTCCAGAGGCGTGGTACCTGGGCTAGTCGCCGGCGGTGTCCTGGGCTGCGGCCCCGCAGGATCGGTCGGTGTTTCGTATAACGGGGACAGTAGCGCGGACAACACAATGGCAACAGCTACAGCGGCAACGGTGCACACGGGCGCGAGAACGAGAGCCAGAGGCGCACGCAGCCGATCGGACACCCTTCCGCGCAGCATATAGTAGAGGAGCCCGGCGAAAACGACGAGCACGGAGATCAAGAGCCACAAAGGGTATCCAAGGTCGCGTACACCCATTCTTCTAATCCTCCCAGCGCATCGCGGCTACTACTGAACCAATGCCGGCGGCGATGCCGACGACGAGTATGAGGAGGATCCCTGTAAAAGCCCAGACTATGACGCAGACAGGCTCTCCACAGAGCAACGCCAGCGTCAGGTATCCTGTCGGCGCGATCCTCATCGGTATTGTAGTACGGAAGATCGTTCTCGCAGGTCGAGAGCGCGAGGAGAAGCCGAGATCCGCCAGGGACCCTGGCCCGATACGGTGTGCAGGTGGAGCAACACAGTAGGATCGGGCCGGTAAGGAGAGGGAAGGTACCGAAGGCCCGATCCTACGGGTGATGTCGCCGGGTCTCGGGTCCTGAGAGAGGGTGCCTCGCCCGGTCTTGCACTACTCTACGATACCAGGAGCAGACAGTGCATCCCCCAAATGAGTGATATTCTGCGAGATTCGAAAAGTTGGAGGCGTTTACGGCCGGACTCTATCCCTGATCCAGATACCTCCGAAGTGCCCTTGCGTAAGCCGGCGCCAGCTTCCGCGCCCTGGCCCAGTCCTCGGGGCTCACGCCGAGCCTGGCGCTGCGGCGGATCTGATGGAGGTCGTCGTCCAGGCTGCCGGCCCGCTCGCCGACTACGAACTCCTGGCGCATGGCCTCCAGATCCTCTCTGGCCAACCTCCTCCGACGGTCTCCCATGCATCCTCCTCTCGCCGAAAGAGCACGGACCACCCTAAGCCTAACCCCACCTCATCGCAGCGGCAATGGTCGATGCTGTGAATCTTCTCCATAATCCCACAAGATCGACGGTCTTCGGGGTGGTAAGGGCAGGCCCTCTCGTGCAAAATACTCTCGCCCGCCGCCGGCGGCACCATCGTAGGAGAGCACGGCAGGTTATCGAGGTAGAGGAGAGCAACGGGTGCGAATAAGAATAAACCTAGTCAAAGGAGCCGCGACCTTTATAGCGTTTCTGACCTTGCTGCTCCTTGCACCAGTGTCCTCGCTCGATCGGGCCGTGGCCCAGGAGGCGCCTCCCGGGGCCCCGAATCTGAACGCCGGTTCCTGGACGCTCATCGACGCTGACACAGGCCTGTATCTGGCTGGCAAAGATCCGGACAAGCGGGTCCCTATAGCCTCGACGACCAAGCTCATGGTCGCCCTCGTGGCACTCGATGAGGGCGTTGACCTGGACGAGCAGGTGACCGTCTCGGAGGATGCCGCCTCCTATGCCGGGTCCATCTACAGCAACATCGGCCTCTACCCCTACGATCGCGTGAGCGTCAGGGACCTCCTCAAGGCCGCCCTGATCCCTTCTGGCACCGACGCGGTCTACGCCCTGACCGAGCATCTGGGGGACGGTAGTGTGGACGAGTTCGTCGCAAAGATGAACGATAAGGCCAAGGAATTGGGCCTGAAGAACACCCATTTCGAGAACCCTGCAGGCATCGACGCCGACGGTAACTACTCGAGCGCCGCAGACCTTGCGAAGATAACCAGGGAGGCGATGAAGTACCCCGAGTTACGTGAGATCGTCAGGGAGCCCGAGACCACCATATCCACCCAAGACAGGGAGATAGATGTCGTCAACACCAACCTGCTCGTCGTTCCTAACTCAGGCTACGATTACGGGCCGGCGACCGGCGCCAAGACGGGCACCTCTCCGCAGGCCGGACCCTGCCTCGTGGCCTCCGCAGAGAGCGACGACGAGTCCTACATCACCGTGGTGCTCGACGCCGCGAGTGACCTGCAACGTTACGAGGCGGCCCAGACGGCGCTCGAGTACGGCTTCGGCGAGTACGAACGCGAGCCTCTCGTGGAACGCGGAGACCCTTACGCGGAACTGAAACTGCCCTACCGCAGGGGCGAGACGGTGAACCTCGTCGCCGATAGGGACGTATCCGCTCTCGCTGGCCCGGGCCTGGAGGTCGAGCGCCGCCCGACCACCAAGGAGGCGCCGCCCTCCGCCAAAACCGGGACCAAGCTAGGCACCGTTGCCGTCTCGGTGGAAGGCCGCAGTGTAGGCAGCAGTCCCCTGGTCGTCCAGAAAGGCTACGAGGCGGCCTCCCTGTGGCAGAAGGTAACGTACTGGGCAGGGGGGCTGAAACGCTGGATCCTGTCCCGCTGAGCAGACCAGCCTCTAAGCTTTCCCTACTTCGGGTGGAGGCGGCATCCAGGAGGCCAGCGTCTCTTGTGCGAGAAGACGCGTCCTCCAGCGACGAGGATGCTATATTCGCACCCTGGAGAATTAACGAGGGAGGAGCGTCACATGGCCGGATTGGATGTCGGACAGAAGATGACGTACTTCGAGTTGCCGGATCAGCAAGACTATCCCTGGAGTCTCTCAGGCCAGTTGGAGATGGGACCTGTGATGCTGATCTTCTACAGTGGCGACTGGTCACCCTACTGCAACGGGCAACTGGCCAGCTACGCTAGGAAAATCGAAGAGTTCGAGGAGCGGGGGGCGCAGATAGCCGGCATAAGCGTCGACCCTCCGTCCAACAACGCGAGCATGGTCGGGAAACTCTTGCTTCCTTTCCCCCTCCTCAGTGACCCTGAGGGAGAGCTGGCCCGTCTGTGTGGCCTGTGGAATGCAGAGGAGGGTGTGGCCGTGCCTTCGATCGTCGTCTTAGATCAGTCGGGGGAGGTACGCTACCTCTACTCAGGCACAGACATTGCAGACAGGCCGCGAGACGAGGAGGTCCTCGCCGCCCTCGACGGGCTCCACAGCGGGATAGAACGCCTCACAGGGGGACCAGAGTTCCAGGTAGGAGCGACGCAGGCGAGCGAGAGCAGCGTTCGCCCAGAGCGGCGCGCCATGGAATTCGAGCAACTCATCCCCTACTATCGGGGGGTCTACTTCACCACCGAGATCCTCATGGAGAGGTTCGGAGGGTGGGGTCGCTCTGGTAAGCAGGCGCTCGAGGAACTGGACGCCTTCCAGCGGATGGTACGCTCTTACATCGAGGCCCTGGAAGAGACCATAAGATTACATTAGCACGCTCAGGCCTATCGGCCTTCGCTTGTCAGCACTTCAGCACGCCGCTTCGCGGCTCTCAGCACTTCAGCAGGGTGGTAAGCTTCGCCCGAGGCTCGGGCGAAGCCCAGAAGGGTATGCTCCCACGCGACGGGGCGAGTTCCCGGACGGGCGAAGCTGACCTGCTGAAAGGCCTGAAACGTGCTGACAAGGCGGCGGAGCCGCCGTGCTGAGAAGCGGAGGCTGCTTGGAACTGTTTCTCGATAGGAGTACAGGACGGCTCAGGACGCTGTGGCGGTTGGGGATCCAATTCTGGGCCTATTGGGTGCTCGTCCAGCTCACCTTCAGCCTGGTCGTGGTCGCGTGGCTGCTTGTGGATTCCGGCGGGCGGATGGCATCCGGCGGACTCGATACCTTGGTCGTTCCTGATTCACCCGCGGTCCCGCTCGTCAGTGGCATAGTAGGCCTGTTGGCAGCCCTCCTGACCGTGTGGCTGGCGGGACGCTTTCTTGACAGGCGATCCTTCTCTGAGTTCGGGTTTCGTCTCGGTGCGGGGTGGTGGCTCGACCTGGTCGTCGGGATGGTCCTCGGCGCGCTGCTCATGACGGCCGTCTTCCTCATCGAGCTGGGGTTGGGTTGGGTGGAAGTCACAGGCTCGTTCGAGACCCAAGGCGGCGCTCCGTTCATAATCTCCCTGCTCTTCCCCGCCGCCGCGTTCGTGTGCGTGGGCGTCTCCGAGGAGACGGTCTTCCGAGGTTACCAGCTCAAGAACGCCGCCGAGGGCTTGAACTACCCCTCCCTCGGTCCGCGCGGGGCCATCTTGCTGGCCTGGGTCCTCTCCTCGGTCTTCTTCGCCGTGCTGCACGCCGCCAACCCGAACGCCACGCCCATCAGCACGCTCAACATCGTCCTCGCGGGCCTGATGCTCGGCTTCGGCTACGTGCTCACCGGAGAGCTGGCGATCCCGATAGGTTTGCACATCACCTGGAACTTCTTCCAGGGCGCAGTCTACGGCTTTCCAGTCAGCGGCTTTGGAGATTTCGGTCCGACTCTCCTGGTCACAGAACAGGGCGGCCCGGAGCTCTGGACCGGTGGGTCATTCGGTCCCGAGGGAGGATTGCTGATCCCCGCCGTTATGCTCCTGGGAATTTCTCTCGTCGCGCTGTGGACACGCCTGCGCACCGGCAAGGTCTCACTCCACGCCCCCATCGCAGAAAGCCCGTACCGCGATCGTCCACACATCCCGCCGCAACGGCGTCGTGCGTAAGGCTCACGGGGCGGTGCTGATCCTCCAGTTCACCTTACCGTTCAGGGGATCGTTCTCCAACTCGAGAGCGGATGCCGGTCGGAGGCGCGCCTACACAGTTTGATGCGGCTACAAAAAGGGCAAGTGATCGCCAGAAGCGAGTGAAACGGCCGCGCGGAAGGAAGATCAGGATGCCACAAAACCAGCATAGACAGCAGGACCCCACGCAGCAGTATCCGCAACCCGAGTATCCCGAACAGGACCAGCGGGACCAGCATCCCGGCCTGGAGCAGGAGATGCAGCCTGAACCAGACTACGGTGTCGAGACGTATAAGGGGAGCGGCAAGCTCGAAGGCAAGAAGGCGGTCATAACGGGCGGTGACTCGGGCATAGGGCGGGCCGTCGCGCTCGCCTTCGCCCGCGAAGGCGCCGACGTCGTGATCTCCTACCTCGAAGAGGAAGAGCCTGACGCCGAAGAGGCGGCGCGGGCCGTCGAAGACTCGGGCCGCAAGGCCGTCAGGGTTCCCGGAGACGTCGCCGAAGAGTCCCAGTGCCAGGACCTGATCCAGAGGGCAGTAGACGAGTTCGGCCGGATAGACATCCTCGTCAACAACGCCGCCCACCAGATGACGGTCGAAGGGATAGCCGATATCTCTACCGACCTTCTCGACCGCACCTTCAAGACCAACATCTACGCGATGTTCTGGCTCGTGAAGGCGACGCTACCGCACATGCCAGAAGGCGGCTCCATCATCAACGTAGCCTCCATCCAGGCCTACCAGCCTTCACCGGCGCTGCTTCCCTACTCGAGCACGAAAGGCGCGATCATCACCTTCACAAAGGGACTCGCACAGGAAGTCGTCCAGTACGGGCTGAGGGCCAATACGGTGGCCCCGGGTCCTGTGTGGACCCCTATCATCCCGGCCTCAATGCCAGGCGATACCGTCTCCAGCTTTGGGGGCACCTCCCCGATGGGCCGCCCGGCCCAGCCCGCCGAACTAGCTCCCGCCTTCGTCTTCCTCGCCTCCCAGGAAGCGAGCTACGTTAACGGCGAGACCCTCGGTGTCACAGGAGGCCAGCCATTGCCTTGAGAGCCCTCAGCTTTTCACTCCTCCAGTAGCCATCGGACAAAATGCTATTCTGGTGCACAAGCGTAGGAAGGTAGCTTGCTCTGGGAATCATCGTCCAGAAATACGGTGGGAGCTCGGTGGCGACGGCGGAGCATATAAGGGCCGTCGCCGAGCGGGTGAAGAGGGTACACGAATCGGGCCACGGCCTCGTCGTGACCGTCTCGGCGATGGGCAAGCAGACGGACAGGCTGTTGCGCCTGGCTGGCGAGGTCAGCCGCGATCCTTCGCCGCGGGAGATCGACCAGCTGCTCTCTACGGGCGAGCTCCAGTCCGTCGCGCTCCTGGCGATGGCACTGCACGACAGGGGCGTCGCCGCCACCTCACTCACCGGCCCGCAGGCAGGCATGAAGACCACGGGTCGCTACGGCTCGGGGCTTATCTCGGGGATACAGCCAGACCGCCTGCGAGGCCTGCTCGACGAGGGACAGGTCGCCATCGTCGCTGGCTTCCAGGGGGTCAACGCCCTCGGTGACATCATGACGCTGGGGCGCGGCGGATCTGATACGACGGCCGTGGCGCTCGCGGCGGCGCTCGGGGCGGACCGATGCGAGGTCTTTACGGACGTGGACGGCGTCTACACCGCCGATCCACGCATCGTCCCTGGAGCCAGGCGCATACCGCTCATACTCTCCTCGGAGATGGCCGAGATGTCGTGGCGGGGCGCGAAGGTGATGCACCCGCGGGCCGTGGAGCTAGGGGCATTGCACGGGGTCGAGATCCACGTAAAGAGCTCCTTTCGAGAGGGTCCTGGTACGATCATCACGGGAGGTAACGGTTTGGAACACCTGGAGACCCGGGAGACGGTCGCCGGCATAGTCCACGACCTCGACGTCTCGCGCATCACCCTGACGGGCATAAAGACAGGCCCAGGCACCATGAGCCGCGTCTTTTCCCCGCTGGCCGAAGCGGGCATCTCCGTCGACGTCATCGTGGAGAGCGCCCCCAAGAGAGGCGCCTCGGACGTGGCCTTCACCGTCCGCCGCGGCGACTTCAACGAAGCATTGCGGCTCGCGGG
>DATDKO010000068.1:0-6929 GCA_036519935.1 Rubrobacter sp.
CGGCCTTGGGGAACCTGGGGAAGGAGAAAAATGGGTGGGCGGGGTAATCGAGACCACGCTTCGAAAGACGGGGGGCATTCCTTTCATGCCGTCCGTCCCGATGCCTTCAACTACGTTTGGGACAACAGCATCGAGCCCGAGCTCGAGGTAGATTCGGGCGAGGTTGTCGAATTCAGGGTGCGCGACGCCTCCGACGAGCAGTTAACGGCCGATTCCACGTCAGAGGACGTCGCCAAGCTCGACTTCGACCACGTGAACCCGGTCAGCGGGCCCGTCTACGTCAGTGGCGCGCGACCGGGCGACGTGCTGGCCGTGGAGATCCTGGAGTTCAGGCCCAGAGAGTGGGGGTGGACGGCGCTGATCCCCGGCTTTGGGCTCCTGGCCGACGAGTTTCCCGAGCCGTGGCTACGGATCTCGCGGGTGGAGGCGGAGCGGGGTAGGGTGATCTTCGCGGAAGGCATCGAGCTGCCCTACGAGCCGTTCCCCGGCACCATCGGGGTCGCTCCTGCGGAGCCTGGGTCCCACTCCATCTTGCCTCCCTCGCGTTGGGGCGGCAACATGGACACCAAGCACCTGCGCGCGGGGACGACCCTCTATCTGCCGGTCGGCGTGGAGGGGGCGCTGTTCTCGGTGGGTGACACCCATTCGGCACAGGGCGACGGCGAGGTCTGCGGAACGGCCATAGAGACCGCGATGGACGTCTCGTTGCGCCTCTCGGTGCGGCGCGACTTCCGCGTCGACGCCCCCCAGTACCGCGTACCACCCGGCGCGCTTCCACGGACCGAGGGAACCGGCTACCACGTCTCGACGGGTGTGGCCCCCGACCTGATGGAGGCAACCAAACAGGCAATCCGCGCGACGATGGAGCACCTCGGAGACAGCTGCGGCCTCTCGCGGGAGGAGGCATACGCACTGTGCAGCGTGGCCGTCGATCTGCGCATCCACGAGGTGGTGGACGCCCCCAACTGGGTGGTAGGGGCTTTCCTCCCCGACGTCTTCACCGAAGGGAGCGACCGATGACCACGGAAGCCGGGTCGGACCAAGGGCGGGGTCTGCGGCGCGAGCTGCGCTTCTGGGAGGCGATCGCGCTCTCGATCGGGATCATGGCCCCGGGCGCCGCCATGGCCCTCAACGGCACGCTGCCGGCCAGTCTGGTGGGGCGTGCGGTCCCGCTGGCGTTCGTCTTCGCCTCCGTGGGCATCCTGTTCGTCTCCTACGCCTTCATCCGGCTCACGGCCTACTTCAACCACGCCGGCTCCGTATACGCACTCTCCGGGGTAACCCTCGGGCCCCGCGCCGGCTTCTTCTCCGGCTGGGCCCTCCTAGGCACCTACCTGGCCTTCACCGCCGCGTCCACTGCCGAGGTGGGGCTCTTCGGGCAGGCCTTCCTCGACGGCACGGGCATCTGGCCGAACGCCGAGTGGCTCGTGATCTCGCTGGTTGCGGCCGCGCTCATCTGGTTCGTGGCCTACGGGGACATCAAGGTAGCGACCCGCGCGCTGCTGAGTATGGAGGGGCTTACCGTCACGCTGATCGTGATCGTCGTCGTGGTCATCTTCGCCAGAGTGTTCGCCGGCACGGCTCCGAGCGGTCAGAGCTTCTCGCTCTCCCCCTTCACGCCGCCAAGCGGAGTGGGGTTGGGTACTGTCGCCCTGGCCGCGGTCTTCGGGCTTCTCTCGTTCGGGGGTTTCGAGGGGGCAGCCTCTCTAGGTGAGGAGACGAACAACCCCCGCCGCGACATCCCGCGCGCCATCGCGACGGCCGTGATAACCATGGGCGTCTTCTACACGATAGTCATGTTTGCCCAGACTTTGGGCTTCGGGGTCGATAAGCAGGGGACGGAGGCCTTCGCGAGCTCATCCTCGCCGCTCGGCGAGCTCTCGAGGAGCTACGTCGCGCCCATCATGGCCGATGCCATAAACTTCGGCGTGATGGTCAGCGCTTTCGCCAGCGCGCTGGGCACCGCAACTGCGGGCTCGCGGATGTTGTTCGCCCTCTGCCGCGACGGCTTCCTCTCGCGCCGCTTGGGCGAGACGTCGGATCGCACGGGGTCTCCTGCCAACGCCCTGGCAGTCGTCATGGTGATCGCGATAGTTGCCTTCGTGGCTCAGCGCATAGGTGGCGTCTCTGCAGTGAACGCTTTCTTCTACCCGGGCACCATCGGGGTGTTGAGCATGCTGGTGACCTACATCGTCGTAAACGTGGGCGCCCTCAGGTTCCTGTTCTTGGGCCGCAGGGTACGCGCCTGGGAGGCCATAGTCCCTGTGGTCGCCCTCGCGATCCTGGTTTACGTGATCTACGCAAACGTCTACCCGGTTCCGGATTTCCCGTTCAACATCTTCCCCTACGTTGTGGCCGCGTGGCTAATCTTGGGGTTGGGGATCGTGCTGTTCGTGCCCGGGCTGGCGCGGCGCATCGGCGCGAACCTCGCAGAGCGGGAGGGCTTGGCGGTCGGGGAGGACCCCGAACCCTGACCGTCGTCCCGCGTCGCGAGCAGATCGGGAGCGGCGCGCACCCCAAGGTGGCCGCTCGTGCCATGCGAGGTTGAGTCTCTTCGCCCGGGAGGGCCTGAGGTGGCTCTGGCGTTTGAGCATGCTCACACCGCCGAGGTGTCCACCCGTAGACCATACCGAGCCCGCGCGTCCCCGTCTCGCAGCATTCGCCACAGGTCGCGCCGCGAGAGCAGGGAAGGTGTCACGCGCACAATGTGCAGCGCGCCTGCGATCCCGAGCATCCTCCTGTCCTGCACGAGAATAGCGGGCTCACCAGTGGTCCCTGAAGTCGTGAAATCTCGACTTAGACGTCACCATAACGGAAATCGATTCAGGCTCAGTCGTAGCGCGAGGGCGGTCTGGCCCACCGGACGACGGTGGATGGCGGCATACTGACTTCTTACCGTTGCCCGAAAGCGTATATAGAGTGGGCGCCGGTATTGAAACGGTCGGAGTGGAGCCCGTAACTGATATATTCGTTGTTATCGGCCCCTATTCGGGTAGTGACCCCGTAAGCTGATGCTCAGCATGTTCTTCTTGCGGACCTTTCCCCTTAAACATGGCCTAGGTGAGAATCGGCCCTCAGCCCGGTTTGCTTTCGACACCGGAAGTCAGAGTAACGCAAGCCGTGTCAACAGTAGGGACAGAACCAGCTGGTATCTGACGGTACTCTGTGGACGGAATTCCGCTTACCTATGCGTGTTTTCCGCATACCTAAGGGCTTTTGTATATGACTAAAAATCATGGTGTCCCCGGTTCGAATCCGGGTCCCGCCACTTCTAAAAGTCCTGCAAATAGCGGAAAAAGAAAGAGCCCTAGCAGTGCTGCCGGAGCCCTTCGACAAAGGCGTGTCAACAGCCGGATCGAGAAAAGGTCACTTCTAGTGCTGCTGTGGCGGAGTCTTGCATGCCTTCTGTGATGCGGGCGTAGATGGCGAGGGTCATCCTGAAATCGGAGTGCCCTAGCATCTTCTGAGCGGTTGAGGGGTGAACTCCTTTGACAGCGAGCGTAGTGGCGAACGTGTGCCTTAGAGATTGAATCGTGAGCCCCTCACCAGCAAGTCCAGCCCTTCTCAAAAGCGGCTTAAAGTCGCGGCAGTATACATCCGCACAAGCAAGAAGGACCAGAACCTAGAGATGCAACGCCGAGACCTGCTGGCCTTAGGCTGCGCGAAGTTCTTCGAGGAGTAGATAAGCTTTCGCAAGGAGGACCGACTCGATCTTAGGGCACAGCGATCGACTGCTGTCATGAGGGCGAGGAGCTGATGTGAAAGCTGGACAGGTTCGGGTGCTCACTGCGTCAGCTCATAGTCCTGGTGAACGAGCTGCGCGAATGGGGCGTGGAGTTCGTCTTCCTCAGGGAGAGCATCAACACGACGCCGCCGGGAGGGAAGCTCGTGTTCCACGTGTTCGGGGCGGTGGCGGCGCTCGAGAGGGACCTCATCCTGGAGAGGACGATGGGGGGCTGGTGCCGCCAGGGCGCGGCAGGAGGGACGGACGCCAGCTCGTGATGGGAGAAGGGAAGATCGCATTGGTCTCCAAGCTCATGTGTGACAGGGAGACGCCCGTGTCCGCGGTGTGCGCGACTGTCAGCGTCTACAGGGCGACGCTCTACCGCTAGGTGGAGCCCGATGGCACGCCGCGGGTTCGAAAGCAGGGGTAGAATCGAGAACCGGAAGGCGAGGTGAGCAAGGCGTTGGATCCGCTAGTTTCGACCAAACTACGCCCGTCGCTGTCTCGTCCCAGGCTGGTCGCGCGTCCCCGCCTGACCGAGAAGCTGGACCCGGAGGCGGGACGCAGGCTGACGCTCGTCTCGGCGCCTGCGGGCTTCGGCAAGACCACGCTGGTCGGCGAGTGGGCGGAGGAGCGGGCAGCCGGGGGGCATCCTGTCGCCTGGCTCTCCCTGGACGGAGGAGACAATGACCCGGTCAGGTTCCTGTCTTACCTCGTCGCCTCGCTGCGAACCCTCGAGGAGGGGTTCGGGGAGGTCGTCCTGGCCGTGCTGCGCACGCCCGAGCCCCCGCGCATCGAAGCCCTGACGGGGATCCTCCTCAACGAGATTTCCGCACCGCCGGGCGAGCTCGACCTCGTCCTCGACGACTACCACCTTATCAACTCCGAGTGCGTCCATCGGGCGATCTCCTTCCTGCTGGAACACCTGCCGGAGGGCGCGCACCTCGTCGTCTCCAGTCGCGTAGACCCGCCCTTGCCCATCGCCAGGCTGCGCGCAAGGGGCCAGATGGCGGAGCTCGGAGCGGCCGAGCTAGCCTTCACCCGGGAGGAGGCCGGGGCCTTCCTGAAGGGGGTAATGGGGCTGGACCCGTCGGCGGAGGACGTCTCGAAACTGGAAGGGCGCACGGAAGGCTGGATCGCGGGTCTTCAGCTAGCGGCGCTCTCGATGCGCGACCGCGAGGACGTCTCGGGCTTCATCGAGGCATTCTCCGGCAGCCATCGAGACGTGCTGGACTTCTTGGCCGGGGAGGTCCTCGAACGCCAGCCCGAGCTCGTAGGGGATTTCCTGCTGAAGACCTCCATTCTCGAAAGCCTCACCGGTCCGCTGTGCGACGTGCTTACCGGACGGTCCAACGGGCAGGCTATGCTGGAGAGGTTGGAGAGGGAGAACCTATTCGTCGTGGCTTTGGACGACGAGCGGAGGTGGTACCGTTACCATCACCTCTTCGCCGATTTCCTGCGTGGCCGCCTTGAGCGCGAAAATCCGGGGCTCGCTGGAGAGCTGCACCTGCGCGCCTCGGCCTGGTACGAGGAAAACGGTTTGATCTCCGAGGCGATAGGCCACGCCTTCTCCACCTCCGACCACGAGCGGGCGGCGCGCCTGATCGAGCAGGGCATCCCGGCCGCCCTGCGCCGCGGCGAGTTCCCGAGCGTGCTCCGCTGGCTGGAGGCGTTGCCGGAGGAGGCCAAGCGCCGCAGGCCACGACTGCTCCCGAGGCACGCCGTGGCCCTCACGCTCACCGGCCGTCCCGACGACGTCGAGCCGCTGCTGGAAGAGGCCGAACAGCTAGCGGAGACCACCGCGAAGCAAGACCGCAGCTTCCTGCTGGGATACGCCGCGGCCGTCCGGTCCTGGCACGCCCGGCTTAGGGGGGACGCGCCGAGGGCGGTCGAGCACGCCCGGCATGCGCTCTCGCTGCTGCCCGACGAGGACCTGGACCAGCGCAGCTTCGCGGCCTCCGGACTGGGCTTCGCGCTCAGGATCACCGGGGACCTGGCTGCGGCCGACGAAGCCCTGGCGGAGGCCTTGGAGCTAGCACGGGCTGCCGACCACTCTTACGGGACGCTCTCGACCATGGTCTGGCGGGCGAGGGTGCAGATGGAGCTGGGTCATCTGCGGGAGGCACAGGACTCTTTCGGGCGCGCGCTGCGTTTCGTGGCCGAGCGGGACGTCGGGCTGCTGCCCGCCGCGGGAATCGCCCACATAGGGATGGGTGCGCTCCTCTACGAGCGCGACGAGCTGGACGAGGCCGAGCGCGAGCTGGAGGAGGGAGTAAGGCTGGCCGAACGGGCGAGGGAGGTCGGCAACCTGGTCTGGGGGTACGTCACGCTCTCCCGGACACGGCTGGCGCAAGGTGACGAGGAGGGCGCCCTCGAGATGGCCCGCGAAGCGGAGCGGGTCGCGCACGGCTCCGACGCCGATCTGCAGATCGCCATCGCCATGGCCTGGATGACGCGGCTTCGTCTCGCGCGCGGGAATTTCGCGCAAGCTGCCTCCCTCGAGCAAGGCCCGGCCGCAGGCGCGGACGGCGCCGCCGGAAACACGGGCGCCGCCCGGTCTGCGCACCTTCTGACCTCGGCGCGGCTGCTGCGTGCCCAGGGACGGTGCAGCGAAGCGTTCGGACTGCTGGAGGAATCGCGCGAGGAGGCCGAGGCTTCCGGGCGAACGGGCGATCTCATAGAGGTTATTACGCTCCAGGCACTGGCTTTGTGGGAAGGAAGAGAAAGGGAGCGGGCAGTAGGCGCCTTGGCGAAGGCCATGGTACTGGCCGAACCGGAGGGCTACGTCCGTACCATTGTAGACGAGGGGCCGCCGATGGCCGAAATCCTCTCCGGCATGCTCCAGGCCACCAACAGAGGAAGCCTCGATCCGCCCGTCCCGGCGCGCTACCTCAGGAAGCTCCTGGTGGTGCTGGAGCGGGACTCTGCACGCACCGCGTCGCCGGTTGGGAGACTACCCGAACGCTTGAGTGGGCGCGAGCACGAGATACTCCAGCTCGTGGCCGCGGGCAAGTCCAACCGTCGGATCGCCGCTGAGCTCTTCGTCAGCGTGGGCACCGTCAAGACTCACCTCAACAACCTCTACCGCAAGTTGGGGGCGCACAGCCGGACGCAGGCGGTCGCGAGGGCCAGGAACCTGAAACTGATCTAGCAGCCGGTCGTTAGGGGTCCGAAGCCTCCCATCCCGGCGCTTCTTTGGGCGGGC
>DATDKO010000069.1:0-9851 GCA_036519935.1 Rubrobacter sp.
AAGCGGGGTCGCACGCACAGGCTCTCGCCCGAGGAGTTGGCAAAGAGCGAGGCTTACCGTAGGAGTCCAAGGGAACTCGCGGAGAGAGGCGAGGGGATGTTCGCTGAGAAGACGCTGAGGAAAGCCGCCCAGAACTGGGCCATCAGGGTGGGCCAGGCCATCGAAGACGGACCCGTCTTGTTCGGGGACGGCTATACGGAAGTGCGCTACGAAGATCTGCTCGTGCGCCCCAACGAGGAGGTCGAGAGGTTGCTGGGCTTCCTCGGGGTCGACACAGACCAGAGGCTGGTTGAGCACTGCGTGAGCTCGGCGAGCTTCGAGAAGCTATCCAGAGGGCGCCAGCGGGGACAGGAGGACCCCTCTTCTTTCTATCGGAAAGGCGTTGCGGGTGACTGGAAATACCTGTTCGACGAGCGCGACAGGCAAGTCTACAAAGAGGAGGCCGGGGAGCTCTTGATACGGCTCGGTTACGAGGAGGACGGCGGCTGGTAGCGTGGCGTTGAGAGCAGGGATCAGGAGAGCGAAAGAGGGCTTGCCCGGCGCCCTGCGCAGGGGCCGCCGCTGGCTGGCCGGCAAGTACAGGGAGGTCCCTCTGCGGGCAGCCTCGCTGCGGAGGAGACTCGATAGCGGCCCTGCTAGCGGTGTAAGGCCTGAGAACATCGTCTGGATCTTCGGCTCGGGACGCAGCGGCAGCACGTGGCTCAGGAGCATGATGGGAGATCCGAGCCGGCATCTGGTTTGGGAGGAGCCCATGGTGGGCCAGCTCTTCGGTAACTTCCACCGCAGGGCGCAGACGGCGAACCTGGTCCGCCCCGACTTCGTCATGGCCGATGCGACCCGTAGGGGTTGGATCCGCTCTATAAGGAACTTCGTACTCGACGGCGCACGCTACGCAAGACCCCGCCTCGGTCCCCACCATTACCTCGTTGTCAAGGAGCCGAACGGCTCGGTCGGGGCTCCTCTGCTCATGGAAGCCCTGCCCGAGAGCCGCATGATACTCCTGATCCGGGACCCAAGAGACGTGGTCTCATCGACGCTCGACGGAGCCAGAAAGGGAAACTGGCTCTACGAGCGCAAGGACAGAGGCGGATGGAAGCACGATTCGCTGCCGGACAAGAACCCAGACGCGTTCACCAGGCGCTGGGCGAACGTCTACATGCAACAAGCAGGAAACGCCAAGAAGGCCTACGACACCCACAGGGGTCCGAAAGTCATGATCCGCTACGAGGACCTCAGGGCAGACACTCTAGACACCATGCGGCGTATCTACTCGACGCTCGGGATACCTGTGGACGAACGTGAGCTGGCGCGGGCTGTGGAGAAGCACTCCTGGGAGAACATCCCGGAGAAGAAGAAGGGGGGGGGCAAGTTCTACCGTAAGGCGACGCCGGGAGGCTGGCAGGAGGACCTCACCCCAAAGCAGATAAAGCAGGTCGAGAGGATAACGGCCCCCCTGCTCGAAGAGTATTACTCTGGCAAAACGCTGTAACATTGGCTGAGAAGATCTCGGTCGTCATACCCACCTTCAACGCAGGCCCCGGTTTCGAGGAGCTGTTGCGGAAGCTCGACGCGCAGGAGGGAGATTTCGAGCGGGAGGTCGTCGTCGTCGACTCGGGCTCGACCGACGGCACCACGGAGCTTGCCGCAAAGCACGGCGCGGTCTTGCACAGCGTTCCGAAAACCGTTTTCGACCACGGTGCGACGCGGGACTTCGGGATCTCGCTCTCATCCGGAGAGTACGTGGCCCTTACGGTTCAAGACGCCGTGCCGCTGGACGAAAGGTGGCTGGCCGCCATGGTCGAGAACCTGCAAAATGACGGCCGGATCGCCGCGGTCTACGGCCGCCACGTCCCCAGGCCCGACGCCGGCATCATGACCAGGGCGCTGGTCGGCAACCTTGCCGTCGCAAACACCGAAAGGCGGGAGCAGGAGATCCGGGACACAGCGCAGTACCTTTCACTGCCACCGGCCCAGAGGCGCCGCGTCGCCGCCTTCGACAACGTGAGCTCCTGCCTGCGCCGCTCGGTCTGGGAGGAGTTCCCGTTCGGCGAGGCAGACTTCGCCGAGGACCTGCGTTGGGGTAAGAAGGTGGTGGAGGCGGGGTACACCATCGTCTACGAACCGCGCTCGGTCGTCGTCCACTCCCACGAGCGCGGCGCCCTCTACGACCTCAGGCGCCACTACGTAGACCAGCGCGTCCTCGACGAGCTCTTCGGGGCCCGCCTGGTGCCGAACCTGCCGCGCCTGATCCTCGGCATACCCTACGCGACCAGCCACGTCTATCGCCTCATCAGACGCGAGGAACCGGCACCTGAAAAGTGGCCGAAGCTCCTGCTCGAAGCGACGACCTACGCCCTCGCCTCCCAGCTCGGCGCCTATCTGGGGTGCAAGGTCCCTTCCCTCTCCCGCCTGAGCCCGAAACTCCATGCAAAGCTCCACCGCCTCCTCGCCAAAGGGGTGTGATGCGGATTTGGGAGGCTCTGGTCTCCCAAATCCGCGCATTTCAGCTATGTGTAGTGTGGCGGGAGACTCGTGCACTCGAGAGAATGCCAGAGGAGCACCTACTCATAGAGAGCCCTCTCCGACTGCGGAACCTGAAGTGCTGACATCCTGAAGTGCTGAATCTATAATCTCCGCCATGAACCTCGAACGCGTCGTCGAGCGCCTGCGCGACTACCGGCTGAAGAGCGAGCGGTTCGATCGGCTGGTCGGGGGGGTGCTCTCCAATGAGAAAGCCATGAGAGCCGCGCGCGCCACCGTCGCAGCGGCTCGTTCCGTCTCCCGCAGGGGACAGACCGTCGCTGCAGGGGATTACGACACGGTGTTCTTCCTGGCGGGAGAGATGCGCTCAGGGACCTCCTGGTTGCGGCACAGCCTGAGCGACCACCCCGAGATCGCCTGCGGCCAGGAGGGTAGCTTCTTCGGACGCGGATACGACAGGGAGGAGATACCCGTCTACACGGGGCCCGTCTCCAGCCTCACCCGCGCCCTTGCTCTCTCCAGGGAGTTGAAGACCTGGCACGCGCTGCCGTGGAACCTGTGGTCAGACGGCTACGACGAGGATTTGAGAAACCTCTGCCGGCTCTCGGTCGACTACTTCCTCTCCAAGGAGGTGGCCCGCACGGGACGCAGGATAGTGGGAGACAAGAGCCCCCAGCACACCGAGAACCTGGTCGAAATTTACGAGATCTACCCCGACGCCAGGATAATCCACATTGTCAGGGACGGCAGGGATGTGGCGGTCTCGGCGATGCACCACTGGTGGCGGCTGGCCAGGGACAGAGAGGGGGGAGTCTTCGACCTCGCGCCGGAGGAGATCCGCATCCGCGACGATTACGCCGAAGACAGGGAGCGGTTCCTATCCGAGGGGCGTTCGATCTTCACACAGGAGCGGCTGGCCCAGCTTGCCCGCCGGTGGGAGTACAGGACAGGGAAAGGCAGCCACGACGGGAGAACCCTCTACGGTGAGAGATACCTGGAGATCCGGTACGAGGACCTTCTTATCGACACGCCCGCTGTCTTCGGGGGGATTCTAGAGTTCCTGGGGGCCGGCAGCGAGGACCGGGTAATAGAGCGCTGCCTGCACTCGAGCAGCTTCGAGCGGGCCTCGAGCCGCAGGCAGGGCGAGGAGGATTCGGCCTCTTTCTTCAGGAAGGGCGTCGCCGGCGACTGGAGGGATGTCTTCACGGAGCGAGATCGAGAGCTGTACAAAGATCTGGCCGGGGAGCGATTGGTGGAGTTCGGGTACGAGAAGTCGTATGACTGGTAGGGCGTGAGGATCCTCTTCGCCGCACACCAGTTCTTCCCCGAGCACTACGCCGGCGTAGAGACCGTCACGCTCTCGCTGGCGCAGGAGTTCAAGGCGAGGGGCCACGAACCTTACGTGCTCGCCCCCAAGCGGAGCATCCCAGGCAACGACATCGAGCCAGGAGAGGTCGAAGACTACGAGTTCGGGGGCATACCGGTGCGCAGGGTAGGCCGTCCCAAGGAGGGTGTCTCCCGTCCATACAGCCTGGATTACGAGAACGAGGTGATGGCGGATAGGACCCGCGAGTACATGCGGGAGATAGCTCCTGACATCGTTCATGCCGAGCACTTCCAGGGGCTCTCGGCGAGCGTGATCCCCGCTATCAAGGAGTTCAGCGTGCCGCTCGTGTACACGGCGACGGATTTCTGGACGTTCTGCCCGGTCGTCGACCTCAGACGCCACGATGGGGTGATGTGCAGGGGGCCCGAGATCTCCCACTGCACCCGCTGCATAGCGAGCAGATACCCTGGCAGCAGGATGAAGCAGGCGGTCGACTTGACGCCGCCGGCCGCCCTAAAGGTCGCCGGCGCCCTCTCCGGGACCAGGCTCTCGGGCCACTCCCACTCGCTGCGCCAGGTGAGGGCCCTCAGGGAGCGCCCGGAGCGCATCAGGGAGAAGATGGGACTGGTCGACCACATTATCGTCTACACCCACCTCATGCGGGAGCTGTTACTCGCCAACGGCATAGGGGCTGGCAAGATCGAGGTCTCCCACTACGGCATAGACACCTCGGATATACGTAGGGAAGACAGGCACTTCTCCCCGCCGCTCCGGGTCGGCTTTGTAGGGACCCTTGCACCGCACAAGGGCTGCGACGTTCTGATCCGGGCCTTCAGAGACCTCCCGCCCGAACTGGACGCGACCCTCCACATCTACGGTAACCTGGAGAGGTTCAAACCCTTTGTAGAAGAGTTGCGCGCCCTGGCCGGGGGAGACGGGAGGATAGATTTCACCGGCCCCTTTGCGCGTGAAGAGGTAGGTAACGTCCTCTCCGGGATGGACGTTCTGGTCGTTCCCTCCCGTTGGTACGAGAACGGTCCTGGTGTGATCTTCGAGGCATTCGCAGCCGGCATCCCGGTGGTGGCAACGAACCTCGGCGGGATGTCCGAGTTCGTCAGGCACGAGAGAGACGGGTTGCTCTTCGGGCTGGAGAACCATGGCGACCTCGCGCGTCAGCTCAGGCGCCTGATCGAGGAACCAGGCCTGCTCGAGAGGCTCCGAGCCGGGATCGAACCGGTCAAGACCGTCCAGGAGAACGTGGACGAGCTCGAGGCTCTGTACGCCGGGCTGCTGGCTAGGGTCTAGGGAGGACAACGTGCCGAAGGTGCTCGTAAGCGGCTCGGGCGGCCAGCTCGGCCTCGAGCGGGCCGAACTCCTCCCCCGGCGCGGCCACGAGGTCGTCGCGCTCTCGAAGGGAGAGCTTGACGTGGTGGACTTCGGTGGCGTGCGGCTGGCGCTGGAGGAACACACCCCAGATGTCGTCGTGAACGCGGCCGCCTACACCAACGTCGACGGCTGCGAAACAGAGGCCGACCTTGCGTACAGGGTAAACGCGCTCGGTCCGAGGAACCTGGCCCAGATCTGTGAGGAGTTAGGCTGCGATCTCCTGCATGTCAGCACGAACTACGTCTTCGACGGCGAGTCGAGACGGCCCTACGAGCCCTTCGATGCGCCGAACCCGATCAGCTTCTACGGCCGCACCAAGCTTGCCGGAGAGGAGTACGTCAGGCAGCTCACTAACCGCTGGTACGTAGTCCGTTCCGCGGGCGTCTACGGAAGGGGTCACAACTTCGTGCGGACCATGCTGCGCCTGGGAGTGGAGAGGGACGTGCTGAAGGTCAAGGACGACGAGTTCATCTCGCCGACCTACGCCGCGGACCTCGCGGAGGGCATCGTGGGGGTGATCGAAGGCCGACACTATGGTTTGTACCACCTTACCAACTCGGGCTCCTGCTCCTGGTATGAGTTCGCGAAGGAGATCTTCGCCCTCGCCGGCGTGGAGGTCGAGGTCGTCCCCATCCCTGGCTCGGAGTACTCTCTCCCTGCGGCGCGGCCCGCCAACGGCGTCCTATCCGCCCTGGGGAGCCCGGAATTGCGCCACTGGCGCGAGGCCCTGGAGCACTATCTCCGACGCGAGAAGGTTACTTAGGGCGGCGCGTCCTCCGCGGCGCGGCAACCTTCCCCGGCGCAGTCGCGCAGCGCGTCGAGGCGCGCGTCGAGCTCCGAGATGAGAGCCGGGTAAGCCGAATCGTACAGGTTGTTCAACTCGTAGGGGTCTTTCTTGAGGTCGTACAACTCGTGCTCTCCGGCCTCGTACTCGACGTAGAGGTATCTTTGCGTCCTTACAGCCCGGTAAGGAGGCACTGGCGTTACGGCCCGATAAGAGGCTTCATCCTTCTTATTGTCCCAGTTGCGGATCTCGAAAGCCGTGCGCCAGGAGGCCGGATCGTTACCTTGCGTCCTGTCGAGCAGGGACGCCAACGAGCGGCCATCTACGGAGGCCGGAGGCGGCAGGCCCGCCAGGTCCGCGAAGGTCGGGGCGAAGTCGTTGTTCAGGACCATCTCGTCCCTACTGACCCCCGCAGGCACGCCGGGCCCCCGGATCATCAAAGGCACCCTTATGTCCTCTTCGTAGGCGCTCTGCTTGCCAAGGCCGAGGCGATGTTGGCCCATGTGATAGCCGTTGTCGCTGGTGAGGACGAGGTAGGTATTGTCTAGCTTCCCGGTCTGTTCGAGCGTCCTGAGCAACCCGCCGATCATCTCGCCTACCGCGGCCATCGTCTTTAGCCTCTTGCTGTAGAGCTCGTCGATACGTTTCTCCTCTGCGGAGTCTAGCGATAGGTTGCGCACCCACCCTGGCTTGTCGGAGACGTCCGCTTCGTCGAAGGAGGGCGTACGTGGCGCCCGCAAGTCCTCGTACAGATCCTCGTGTCTCAGGGAGGGCTTGGCGGGAGCGTGGGGGGCGTGGGTGGAGAGATACACGAAAAATGGAGCATCCTTGCGTTCCTGGCGTCTCACGAAGTCCTGGGCGAGACCCGAGAGCGCATCGTCGAGGTAGGTGTCCGCCTCGTACTTGACCAGCTGCCCGTTCTGGTTCAGCTGCGTGGTCTCTACGGCCCCGTACCATTCGTCCCACCCCGCCGGAACGTGGTTGCGGCCACTCTTGCCATAGCCGTTGAGATACTTGCCGAACAGGGCCGTCTCGTAACCTGCTTCGTCGAGCCAGGTGGCCAGCGTGGATCTCTCTCGCCCCAGCTCGCGGAAGGTCTTGAAACCCCCAACCGGAGGAACGTTGCTCCTGACTAGATGGTTGTGCGGGTACTGTCCGGTCAGGATGGTGGCCCTGGAGGGACAGCAGAGTGCGGAAGTGACGAAGGCGTTGTCGAAGGTCAGGCCCTTATCGGCTATGTGCCCCTTGAGAGACGGTACCTTCGAGGCCGACGCAGCGTCCAGGTCGTCCGTAACGATGAAGATGATGTTGGGACGTCCCGGTGCTCCTGTTGAGCCGCGCTCTATCTCTGCCGGCGGCAGAACGAGCCCGAGCCCCAGGCATACCCCGAACAACAGCAAGACCCTGCCCAACCTACTCGTGATGAGGGCCGCCACAAGCCGTGCTACCAGTCGAGGTCCTCCTCGTAGCCGAGCCGGATCAAGAGCTCCCCGGCCTCCTCCTTGAAGACGTGCCTGTCCTCCTCGGTGAAGTAGTTCCTCCAGTCGCCCGCAACACCTTTCCGATAGAAAGAAGAGGGGTCCTCCTGTCCCCGCTGGCGCCCCCTGGATAGCTTCTCGAAGCTCGCCGAGCTCACGCAGTGCTCAACCAGCCTCTGGTCTGTGTCGACCCCGAGGAAGCCCAGCAACCTCTCGACCTCCTCGTTGGGGCGCACGAGCAGATCTTCGTAGCGCACCTCGGTGTAATCCGACCCGAGCAAAGCCGGTCCGTCTTCGGCGGCCCTGCCCACAAGGAGTCTCCAGTGTCGGGCCGCCAGCCGCAGCCACTCCTCTGTAAACGCGCCCGTCGGCTCCGGCCTCCCTTCGCGCAGAGCCTTACCCCTTGCCAGTTCCTCGGGCGAGAGCCTGTGGAGGAAGCCCTGACTGGCGCGGCGCCACCCGCGGTGCATGGAGGAGATCGTCCTGTCCCTGCCGTCCCTTATGATGTGGATGACCCTGGCCCCTGGATACACGGCGCCGACCTCCCGCATGAATTCTTCGTCCAGGAGGGGCGACTTGTCCCCGACGAGCCTCTTGCCGGTCTTCGAGAGCTCGGCGGTGAGGAAGTACTCTGTGGCCAGGCGCATCAGGGCGTTCAGGTGCTCCTCGGGATCTCCATCCCGGCTCCACACAGAGCGTTCGATCCAGAGCCTCAAGTGCTCTGAGTGGGTGAGGGCGTAGTAGAGGGAGCTCGGGAGAGCACTTTCGTTCGCGGGGTCGAGGTCCGCGCGCATCCAGCCCGCGGAGAAAAAGCGCCCCTCGCCCTTGCACAACACCTCGGGGTGGGAGTCCAGGATCTTGGTCAGCCACCTCGTCCCTGATTTGCCAAGCCCCGTTACGAAGAAAACGGGCGTGCTCCGAGCCAGGACTCCCACATCACTCCGTGTGGGCGCAAGCTCCGCCTTCCTGCTGGCGAACACCCGGCGCCACGCTCCCCCGAGCCCGCGTACCCTGGCGTACGCACGCCCCAGCGCTCCCAGATAGGGCGGTACGAGTTCCTTGGCGTGGTGTGCTCTCACGTGTTTCTCCAAACCTGCACGCGTCCGGTGGACGTGCTACCAGTCGAGGTCCCTCTCGTAACCGAGCCGGATCAAGAGCTCCCCAGCCTCCTCCTTAAAGACGCGCCTGTCCTCCTCGGTGAAGTGGTTCTTCCAGTCACCCGCTATCCCCTTGCGGTAGAAAGAAGACGAGGCTTCCTCGCCCTGGGTCCTGCCGCCAGAGAGCTGCTCGAAGCTCGCGGCCTCCACGCACCGGCGGGCGACCTCCTCATCCGAGTCCGCCCCCAGGAACTCCAGCAGCCGCATGACCTCACCGACCGGCTCCGCGAGGAGGTCCTCGTAGCGTACCTGATAGTAGTTGTCGCCAAGGAGCGCCGCATCCTCCATCGCCCTACTCACGGACGTACTCCAGCTCCTTGCTATCTGGGCTACGTGTTCGCCGGCGAAGATGCTCTCCCCCGAGGCTATGAAGGTCTCAGGGTCCTTACGGTAGGCTTCACGCTTTGCAGCCTTCTCACGAGAGAGCTTACGGCGACCGCCCTGGTCGGTCGCATTATTCCACTGGTGGTGAACCGAGGACACAGCCACGTCCCTGCCGTCCCTGACTATGTGCACGACCTTCGCACCAGGACAGATAGAGGAGATCTCCTCTACCACGCCGGGGGTGGTGAACGGGCTCTTGTCCCCGACGATCTTCTTGTTCGTCTTCCTGAGTTTCTCTTGCATGAGGTAACTTATGGTGTTGGCCACGATGTCATCGAGCTTGGGGTCCTCATCCCGGAGGGTCCAGGGGTTGTGGTGCAGCCACCTCTTCAGTTCCTTCGAACGGGCGAGGGCGCCGTGCAGGGCGTTGGACTTGCCCTCACCGAAAAACTTGCCCTCCCCCCTGCAAAGGATCTCTGGATGGGAGTTGAAGAGCCTCATCAACCAGGAGGTCCCTGATTTCGAACGTCCTACGAGGAAGAACATTGGTACGATCTCGTCCGTAACGCCGCGCGTGGCGCTCCTGGCCGGAGTAGACCCCGCACGCAGCCCGTTGGGTTCTTCGCCAGCAACAGGGCGCTGGGATCCCCCTGATCCTGCATCGCGGCTCTCCGGCGTTCGAGAGCCCCGACTCCCGTTGCGGCTGAGGCCTACCTCGAGGTTTAGGAACGCCTTTATGTTCCGCGCTATCTCGAAGGCCGTGCGATACTCGAAGATCGGCACCTGATGTTTCTCCTGTCGAGCTACTTTGCTACTACAAAGTACGATGCTCTCACAAAAACCCGATTCCTACTAGTAGCGTCCTCCTCCCACAGGACGGTATCTCCGGCACATCTTGATAGACTGTCACGAAT
>DATDKO010000070.1:0-2628 GCA_036519935.1 Rubrobacter sp.
TCCACCTCACTCTGCGCATCGTAAAACCCACGGAAAGGACTCAACATGATCGATGCACCTCCTTCTCTTGGTAGCCCCTCAACCGGGACCAAACTCCCTTCTGCACAGCCATTATATACCAAACAACACAGCTTTCAACCACTTTTCCCCAGAATTTTTACAGAATCTTGCTCTTTCATACAACTACAATGGGCTTTACATACAGTTTATGGTATGCTTTCACTGGTTAACAGAGATGAGGAGTGAGTAACGAACGCATCGAGCATCTCCTGCCGGGAGGAGAGGCTCGCACCGCACACGCACAATCGCCTCGATCCCGGTGTCTAGGCTGAAGGCAAGAACCTTTTTCGACGTCGACCTGCGCAAAGACCGGCTGGTCTTCCGAGCCTGAAGCTCGCAACGATTGACTCCAGATTCAGAGTAGTCTAATCTGCGCTCAGGGATAGAAGGGGGGAAGGGGCTGAGTATCCAGATCAGGCTCGGTGAGCATTTCGTTCAAGTAGTCGGCTATTCCGCAGACGTTTGCAAGGTATTGTCCTTGAGAGATAGGGGGCACAGATGACCACGGTTGCCGAAGGAGCCGAACCACAAAGGTCGGATATCACAAAAGCGGGCCTAGCAGCCCTTGTGGCGTCCTCCATCGAATGGTACGACTTCTTCATATACCTGACGGCCGCGGCGCTCGTCTTCCCCGCGGTGTTCTTCCCTGAGTCGTCCGCCGTAGCCGGGGTGTTGGCCTCGTTCAGCACGGCCGCTGTAGGCTTCGTGGCCCGCCCGATAGGAGGCGTGCTCTTCGGCCACTTCGGGGATAAGCTTGGCCGCAAGCCCACCCTGGTCATCGCCCTCGTTCTCATGGGCACGGCGACGGTGCTCGTGGGCCTCTTGCCGGGCTTCGCAACGATCGGGGTCTGGGCGCCGATACTGCTCTTTGTGTTTCGCTTCTGCCAGGGCCTCGCCATCGGAGGCCAGTGGGGCGGCGCAGTCTTGCTGGCGACGGAGTATGCTCCCCCGAACAGGCGAGGCCTGTTCGGAAGCCTTGCCCAGACGGGGGTGCCCGTCGGGGTCATCTTCGGGAACCTGATCTTTCTTGCGGTCGGGGCGGTGACCACCGAGGCACAGTTCCTGGCCTGGGGTTGGAGGATACCGTTCCTGGTGGGCGTTCTGCTCATTGGGGTGGCGATGTACATACAGCTCAGGCTCGAAGAAACGCCCGCGTTCAGGCACCTGGAGGAGCAGCAGGAGGGCAACGAGACCCAGGAACGCTCGCCAGTGCTCGAGGTCATCAAGGAGCACCCCAAGCAGATACTGCTGGCGGGAGGTGCTTTCTTCGTCATCAATGGGTCATTCTACATCCTCATCAGCGGCATCCTGGACTATGGCACCAGGACCCTTGGATTGTCTAGCGACGCGATGCTGACCGCCGTTTTGATCTCCTCCGCGATCCAGATACCGGCCCTTCTAGGCTTTGCCGCCCTTACCGACCGGGTCGGCCGGCGGCCGGTGTACCTGATCGGAGCGGTACTCCTGGGGCTGTGGGCGTTCCCTATGTTCTGGCTCGTGAACACGAGAGAGATAGTGCTCATCACCTTGGCCCTCTCGTTCGGGCAGGTCTTCCTGAGCATGATGTACGGTCCGCAGGCAGCCCTCTTCGCCGAGATGTTCAGCGCACGGGTGCGCTATTCAGGAGCTTCGCTGGGTTACCAGGGGGCGGCGGTTTTCGCCGGAGGACTCGCGCCGATCATCATGGTCTGGCTGCTCGAGACGACGGGCACCTCGCTCTCGGTATCCTTCTACATACTCGCGATGGCCGCCATAACCTTCATATCGGTTTACTTGATCACGGATACCTACGAGGACGAGATGGCCCAAGACGTGGCAGGCGAGAGCGAAACCATCGCCCGAGAGCGAGACGCAACGACCAGCTAGGCAGAGCTCTCTGTCCGGAATCGAGATCCTCAGGAGGTCTACCTCGTAGAGGCGAGAGCGCGGGATCGCGATCCCAACCGCTACCGGGATGATGCTCGCTCTTAGCAGGAAAAACAGGTTGCTGCGACTCAGTTCAGGTACTCGTGAACCATCTGTATCGCAATCGAGCCCTCGCCCACCGCCGAAGCCACCCGCTTGACCGACCCACATCTGACGTCCCCGGCCGCGAACACGCCGGGAACGCTAGTCTCCAAGAGCATCGGCGGACGCTCCAGAGGCCATCCTACGGGAAGCGATCCGTCTCGCAGGAGATCGCTACCGGTGATGATGTAGCCCCTCTCGTCGCGCATGACCTCCTCCGGAAGCCACCCGGTGTGAGGACGGGCCCCTATGAGCACGAACAAGGCCGCTGCGGGAAACGTCTCCGTAAGCCCCGAGGCACGATCCTCAAGTACGAGGTGCTCGAGACGTCCCTGACCACCGCCGTCTATCACCCGGGTGTTCAAGCGAACCTGGATGTTATCAGTAGCCTCTATCTCCTCGACTAGGTACTGGGACATATGGGCGGCGAGAGACTCGCCGAGCACCAGCAGCGTAACGCGCCTGGCGTGTTTGGAGAGGTGCCGCGCCGCCTGTCCGGCAGAGTTGCCTCCTCCCACCACGTAGACTTCCTGTCCCTTCATGCCTTGTGCCTGGGAAACC
>DATDKO010000071.1:0-3562 GCA_036519935.1 Rubrobacter sp.
GACTTTGGAAAAGGCCCAAATGCTGGCCCTCAGGCGGCGGAGGTTACAGAGGCTCTCCTTCAGGGTTTCCATGCTGAACATTCTGATCAGTGCGGCGGTCATGATCCTTGCTGCCTACGCCCGAGTAGGGTGAGGTTTCCCACGCTTCCATGCAAGATGAGCCCGGATACCGTTGTTCGCGGGGTGGAGCTCCCGGGCGACCTTCTCGACCGTGCGGCCGGAACGCCGGGGCAGCCGTTATGTACAATAAAAGAAGTATTTCCTTGATTTATTGTTGATAAGACGGTATCGTGTACACAATCGAAAAAGACGCCGCGGGCGGTGGTTGTGGGAATGGAAGGAGAGCTTGTGGAGAGTAAAGCCAAGATAATGGGGCACCCAATACACCCGATACTGATCCCGTTCCCACTGGGCCTGCTCTCGACGTCGGTCGTCTTCGACGTTGTTTACCTGCTTACAGGAAACGGGAAGTGGTCGGAGATCTCGTTCTGGATGATTGCAGCCGGCGTTATCGGTGGTCTGGCTGCGGCGGTGTTCGGCCTGATCGACTGGTTGGCGATTCCCTCTGGTACGCGGGCCAAAGCGGTCGGAATGTGGCACGGCGCTACCAACGTGGTCATGGTGACGATTTTCATCGTGAGCTGGCTGCTCCGCGCGAATGCTCCGGGTGATCCGGGAATCGTCGCCATCGTCCTCTCCTTTGTGGCGATGGGCTTGGCCTCGCTGGGAGGTTTTCTCGGCGGGGAGCTGGTCGTCCGACTGGGCGTAGGGGTGGCCGAAGGGGCGCACCTTAATGCGCCAAGCTCGCTCTCCGAACGAGCGGTTGGCAGGAGTTCGACTGGCGCGCGGAGAGAAGAATAGGAAAGGCTATGAGTGGTTCACGAAGTGTTCGTTTCGATAGGTGGATCGGCAGGTGTGGCGTAGGCTCATGAGGTGGCAGAAGGCAAGACTCATATGTCCGACGGAGTCGCTTCGTCGGAGGTGTCTGGGAGCAGGAGGACGACATGACCCCTGGTGACGCTCCAGAGATCGGAGGTATCGTGACGGCTCCAGGACGCGCAGAGCAGAAGGGACGCAATAGTACCTGGCGCGTCCTGGCGGAGCTGTCCGTGCCGAGTGAGCCCGGCAACGAGCGCCTAGCGATGGAGAGGGTCGCCGAGGTGGTGAAGGAGCTGGGTCTTTCGGAGGAGCGTCTGGAGAGGCTCAAGACCGCTGTAGCTGAGGCGACGATGAACGCCATGGAGCACGGTAACCGGTATCGGCCCGAGGTGCCGGTCGTTATCGAGGTGCTCTCTTCGGACGTGGACTTGTCAGTGCGCATCAACGACCAGGGTGGGAGCCTGGTCCCGGATCCCGATACGGGGGTGCCGGACCTGGAGTCCAAGCTGAAAGGGTTACAGATGCCCCGAGGCTGGGGTCTGTTCCTGATTAGGAACATGGTCGACGAGATGCACATAACCAGCGACGAAGTCCATCACACTGTCGGGCTGGTTGTGCACCTGGAAGGAGGCGAAGATGCTGGCTAAACAGCTAGTGGCGAACGTGCGCCAAGAGAGCGCGGCGTGGCCGCGAGCGACGGTTGACGTGCCAACTAACTGTCTGTCACAAAGCGCAAGCTACCCGCCCCGCTACTCGTTGTGACAGCCTCCGTTACGTTTGTGCGGTATCACCGGCAGACGCTACCTCGAAGCAGCAGCGAGGCCTCTCGCCACGCTCGCAATGCTCCTGGACGGACACACCCGCAACCTCGGCTACCAAGGCTTCGGCCATTCGGCAAACCTCCGGGTGCTCCGGCGTCACTCCGCCCAGCGGGCAGCTGTAGCCCCGGATGACGAGAGCGCCGTCCCGTTCCTCGAGTTCGGCGAGGCCACCCAGCTCGTTGAGCACCTCAACCGCTGTCTTGAGCCGCGCGTGCCCCCCATCCGCCCGCGTGGAATGCTCTTCGGCTAGGCGACGACCCACCGACCTAAGGAGGGCCTCCGATTCCTGAGGCCCAAGCCGCTCGGAAAGAACATCCAGGAGCCGGCCAAGTGTGGGTTCGTAAGCCTTGGGGAACAGCTCTTCACCCTCCTGGGTCAGCTCGTAGACGTAAGCAGGCTTTCCGCCGCCGCTAGTGCGGCGCAGCGAACCTCGCTGGCGCACGATGCCGTCGCGCTCGAGGACGGCGAGATGCGCGCGGACGCCGTTGTCGGTGAGATCCAGCGCCCTAGCGAGGTCCTCGACAGTGCGGTTGGATCTTCTGAGCATCGTGACGATCCGCCCCCTCGTGCTATCGAAAAACCTCCGGTCCCAGCCTGTGCTCACATCGTCCCTTCCAATAGGTTTCTGTCGCTACTGTAGCACGAAAATAGCAGTTATTCAAATATATCAAAAAAATACTTGATATATCTCTATTTCTCCTGTATCGTGTACACAACAGCGCGAGAGACCGAAAGGAGTTGCGAGCAATGGCTGAATATGTAACGGTATCAGGAGCAGGCGATCTGGGAGAGGGTGAGATGCGGGCGTTCGAGGTGCGCGGCACCAAGATCGCCGTCGCCAACGTAGGGGGTGCTTTCCACGCCTTCGACGACACATGCACGCATCTGCAATGCTCGTTGGCAGAGGGAGACCTCGAAGAGACCACCGTGATCTGCCCTTGCCATGGCTCGGAGTTCGACGTTACCAGCGGGGCGGTGCTTCAGGGACCTGCCAGGAAGCCGCTCGCAACTTACGACACGCGCGTGGAGGGTGACAACCTGGAGGTCGAGGGCTGATGACCGAAACGTTCGTGATCATCGGGGCCGGTCTCGCGGGTGGAGGGGCGGCGGCAACCCTCCGCGAGGAGGGTTTCGACGGGAGGGTGGTCTTGATCGGCGCGGAACCCCAACCGCCGTACGAGCGGCCCCCACTCTCTAAAGAATACCTGCGCGGCGAATCTCCGTTCGAGCGGGCTCTCTTCCAACCACTCGACTTCTACGGCGAGAACGACATCGAAACCAGATTTGGGGTTCGGGTCACCCGCGTAGATGCCACAGAGAAGGTGATCGAGCTCGACAACGGAGAAAGTGTGCCCTACGAGGCGCTGCTTGTCGCTACAGGGGGACGCAACCGGCGCATCCCTATCCCAGGATCTGATCTGGAGGGCATCTATGGCCTGCGCACGGTGGCCGACTCCGACCAGATCCGCGCAGAGATCTCCCCGGGCCGGAAGGCGGTGGTGGTGGGGATGGGCTTTATCGGCTCGGAGGTGGCAGCCTCCCTCAGGCAGTCGGGCGTGGAGGTAGCGGTCGTGGATCAGAACACAGTGCCCCTGCGCCGGGTCCTAGGCGAGGAGGTCGGCCGGGTAGTTGAAGAGATCCACCGCGACCACGGAACGGAGCTGATCTTCGAAGATAAGGTCGCCGCGTTCGAGGGCGCCGAGCGCGTGGAGCGGATCACAACTCAGCGCGGTCACAGTATCGAGTGCGACTTTGTCGTGGTGGGCCTTGGCGTCGAGCCCGTGACGGAACTACTCGCCGGCACCGGTTTGGAGATAGACAACGGCGTCTTGGTCGACGAGTACTGCCGCACGGGTGTGGAG
>DATDKO010000072.1:0-6702 GCA_036519935.1 Rubrobacter sp.
TCGGCAGAGGTGCCTACCAGGATACTGGAGGGACGTCCCGATGAGGCGCGAAGGCTCTTGCTGGAGTATACGGAGATCTTCGACGACGTATATCTGGAGCTGCAGGACCATGGCATCGAGCGGCAACGGCGCGTCAACGAAGGTCTCTTCAGGCTCCACAAAGAGACCGGCATTCCGCTCGTCGCGGCCAACGATTCGCACTACACTACGAGGAACGACGCCAGGATGCACGACGTGCTGCTCTGCATCGGGACCGGCAAGTTCTACAACGACCCCAACAGGATGAAGTTCTCGGGCCAGGAGTTCTACGTCAAGACCGTAGATGAGATGGCCAGGATCTTCCCCGACCATCCCGAGGCGCTGGAGAATACTGTCAAAGTAGTCGAGAGCGTAGAGGATGTAGGCATCGAGCTAGGCAAGACGCGCCTGCCCAACTTCCCGAAGCCCGAGGGATATACCGCCGACCAGTACCTCAGGGAGCAGTGCGAGCGGGGTCTTGCAAAGCGTTACGGTGGGCGGGCGAAGAGCCGGGAAGTGATCAGCAGGCTGGAGCTCGAGCTGGAGACCATAGAGAAGATGGGCTTCGCCGACTACTTCCTGATCGTCTGGGACTTCGTCAAGTATGCGAAGGACAGGAAGATCGCGGTCGGGCCCGGACGGGGATCGGCGGCCGGATCCATCGTCGCCTACGCGCTGGAGATCACGGACCTCGATCCCCTCGAATATACTCTGCTCTTCGAGCGCTTTTTGAATCCAGACCGCATCAACATGCCTGATGTGGACATAGACTTCTCGGTCTCGGGGCGCTCGGAGGTGATGCGCTACGTCACGGACAAGTATGGCGGCCACGAGCACGTCGCCCAGATCATCACGTTCGGGACTATCGGCGCGAAGGCGGCCATCAGGGACTCGGGACGGATCTACCAGTATCCCTACTCGGACACGGACAAACTCGCCAAGTTTATCCCCGACAAGCCGGTCGGGACCACACTCCGCGACGTGCTGCGCCCCGAGAACGGCTCCTACGTCCCTGGGGACAAACACCCAGGTCCCGCGCGCGAGATCATCCAGTTCGTACAGCAGGATGAGGCCGCGAAGCAGGTCCTCGACACGGCCTTCGAGATAGAAGGTTTCGCCCGCCACGCGGGGACCCACGCCGCTGGCGTCGTCATCTCGGAGGAGCCGCTCACCGACATAGTGCCGCTGCAGCGCGTCGCCAGGGACGAGGGGTCCGTCATGGTCCAGCATCCCATGTCCGACGTGGAGGCGTTGGGATTGCTCAAGGTGGATTTCCTCGGCTTGAGGAACCTCGATGTGATCGAAGAGACTCTCGAGACCATCCGCAGGGGCGGCGGCGAGGAACCCGACATCCGTTCGATCCCTCTTGACGACGAAAAGACTCTGAAGCTCTTCGCCAGGGGAGATACTTTCGGGGTCTTCCAGTTCGAGTCGAGCGGGATGCAGCGGATGCTCCAGGAGGTCAGGCCCGACCGCTTCGACGACCTAGTCGCCATGAACGCCCTCTACAGGCCCGGTCCGATGGACTACATCCCCACCTTCAAACGCGGCAAGCACGACCCGGAGAGCGTAAGGTACCTGGACGAGCGACTAAAGCCGATCCTGGAGCCTACCTACGGCGTCGCCGCCTACCAGGAACAGCTGATGGAGATCTCCAAGTCTCTGGGGGGATTTACTCCGGGCGAGGCCGACACGCTGCGGAAGGCCATAGGCAAGAAGAACGCGGCGATGCTCGCCACGCTCAGGGACAAGTTCATGGCTGGTTGCGCAGCGAGCGGGGTCTCTACGGACGGCGCCGAGGAGCTGTGGAACTGGATGGAGAAGGCCGGAGGATACTCTTTCAACAAGAGCCACAGCGCATGCTACTCGTTCCTGGCCTTCCAGACCGCATACCTCAAGGCCCACTATCCCGAGGCGTATATGGCGGCCCTCATGAGCAGCGTGATGAACACCAAGGACAGGGTGCCCCAGTACGTCGCTGAGGCCAGGGCGATGAAGATACAGGTCCTCCCGCCCGACGTAAACGAGAGCGGGCGCCGCTTTACGGTGGTTGGGAAGACCATCCGTTTCGGGCTCTCCGCCGTCAAGAACGTCGGGGACTCTTGCGTAGATTCGATCATCGCCGCCAGGGAGGAGGGTGGGCCCTTCCAGGACATCTTCGACTTCTGCGAGCGCGTCGACCCCAAGACGTACAACAAGCGGACTCTGGAATCCCTCGTAAAGTGCGGCGCCTTCGACAACGTCGGCCCCTCGCGGGCCGCCATGGTCGCGGTCCACGCCAAGGCTGTCGAACGGTCCACCAGGGGCTTGAAAGGTGCGCACGAGGACCAGTTCTCGATGTTCGATGCGTCCGAGCTCGCGCCGCCCAAACCCGAGTTTCCGGACGTCGAGGAAGACCAGCGCGAGAGCCTGGAATGGGAGAAAGAGGCCCTTGGCCTCTACGTCTCCGACCATCCCTTGCGTCCCGTTCTGCACAAGCTCAAAAAACATACGGACACGACAGTCTCAGATCTCGAAGGTTACAAGGACGGGGCCATCGTGTGGGTCGGGGGACTCGCGACCTCGGTACGGACCAACACTACGCGCAAGGGCGACATGATGGCTATGCTCCAGCTCGACGATACGCGAGGCCTCGCCGAGGTCATGGTCTTCCCGCGGATCTACGCCAAATCTTCAGCATGCGTGCGCGAGGACGCGGTCCTCAAGGTCAAGGGGAAGGTCGAGATGAAAGAAGGCATTCCGCGCATCGTGGCGCTGGAGATGGAGGAGCTACACCTCGAACCTGGAGCGGACCCCGTGTACCTCGACGCCGGCGCGTTCGTCGGCGTCTCGCGGAAGGCGGCCGGGGAAGCGTTCGAGCTTCTGCTGCGACATCCGGGGGAGAGCCCGCTCTTCCTCATCTCCGGCGACGGTATGCTCGAGGAGAAGATCGGAGACATAAGAGATTCCTCCGACCTGCACGCCGAACTGAAACAACTCCTCGGACCCAGATGCCTCTCCTATACATCTCCCGCCGTCGAGCCGAAGATGGAGCAGGTCTCTTAGGACGGTCGCCTCTCGGCTCTCTCCGGCATCAGGTTTCAGGATTTCTGTGGACACAGACCTGGAGGCCAGTCCCCAGGGGATGATGAGCTTGGAGGAATAGGGGGTTGCGCTGGGGAGCGGGCCGGGCGATGATGCAGGCTTTCCGGATGTAGAAGTGGAGGCTTGCGAAAGTGGCAGATAAGATAGTCTTTACGCGCGGCGTCCCGCCGCCGGAGGCGTTCCCGACCGAAGAGCTGGGGGCGTGTTTCGACGCAGCAGTCAGGGAGAATCCCGACGTTGTGTTGCAGTACGGCCAGCAGCCTGGTTACGCGCCGCTGCGCTTGGAGTTGGCCGGCGAATACGGGGCCTCGCCACAGGAGATCCTGATCGGTAACGGCTCGTTGCAGTTGCAGGATCTCGTCTCCTCCTATCTTGTCAAGCCCGGTGCTGCAGTCTATACGGAGCAGCCTAGCTACGACCGCGCGATCAAGACCTTTAGACGTCGCGGGGCGCGTACCGTGGGGATCCCGCTGGAAGAGGACGGCATAAGCATCGAACGGCTCGAGGCGGCGCTGGAACGCGAGGTTCCAGCCTTCCTGTACCTCGTGCCTGACTTCCAGAACCCCGCAGGAGCGACACTCTCCCTGGATAAACGGCAGAGGGTCATCGAACTGGCGGACCGCTACGGCTTCTGGGTGATCGAAGACATCCCTTACCGCAAGCTGCGTTACGAGGGCGATGACGTTCCGTTGCTGCGGGAGATCGACCCCTCGCAGGTCATCACGATGAGCTCGTTCAGCAAGCTCCTCAGCCCAGGCATGAGGGTGGGGTTCATGATCTCAACCGAGGACCTCACACGGGGGGTGACGGCGCTCGGGGAGGAGACATATCTCTCGCCAGTGCTCCCCACACAAGCCGCCGTCGCGGAGTACCTGCGCCGAGGGCTCCTCGGGCCGAACGTAGAGCGGCTAAAGGACCTCTACATACCCCGCTGGAAGGCGATGGCAGGCGCCGTACGTCGCGAGCTGCCCGGCGCCCAGGCCTTCATCCCTTCGGGCGGATTCTTCGTGAGCGTGACGCTACCCGAGGACGCGAACACCGAGAATCTCGTGGGGCGGGCAGAGGACATCGGGCTCGTGCTCACGCCAGGCGCGGCTTTCTTCGCAGATCCGGAGGACGGGGGAGAGGCGGGCGGCGACAGGTTCGTGCGCCTGCCTTTCTGCGCCGTGACCCAGGAACAGATAGAAGAGGGAGTGAGGCGTCTGGCCGGCCTGCTCTGAAGATATCTAGAGCGGCGCGAAGAGGTCGACGTGGTTGCCGTCGGGGTCTTTCACGATAGCGTACCGCTGCCCCCAGAACGCGTCCCACGGCTCCCTGTATCCGTGGCCGATGGCGGCCAGTCTATCGTAGGTCGCGTCGACCTCTTCTGGACTCGAACACAAGAAAGCCAGGGACATACGGTGCCCGCCTGAAGGCTCCGTCCAGGCCGGGTCGATCTGCTGCATGAGCTCGACGGTATCCCACGCGACGCGCAGGCCAGACGGCGTTGTCGCCTCGGCGTGCGGCTCTTCCTCAGCACCCTCCGGGATGTCCAGACCGAGCCTTCGGTAGAATTCCAGGGAGGCACGCATGTCGCGCACGACGATACCCACGAGGTCCAGTCGGATCTCCATACCCTTCCTCCTCGGTCTTCTTAAACATACACTAGGGGAGGGGCGCTACCAACGGGCAATTCCTCGCAAGACCACGGAGGGGACGCGCATGGGCTGGCCGTGAAGATCCGGGGCGAGTAGGGTAATATGGGGACGGAAGGGTAAAGAAAGGCCTGTATTGGCCTGCGACGAGGGAGGTGGGACGGATGGACGAGAGCGTATCTCACGCTACCGAGCACCCGGATCTAAAGCGCAGCATCGGTCTGTATATGCTTCTGTTTTTCGTCCTCGGAGACATCGTTGGGGCCGGAATCTACGCACTTGTGGGCGAGGTCGGGGCGATAGTCGGCGGTGCTATCTGGACCGCGTTTCTGGCGGCGTTCGTGCTCGCTATCTTCACCGCCGCCTCCTATGCCGAGCTAGTCACCAAGTATCCTCGGGCGGGCGGATCGGCCACCTATGTCAACAACGCCTTCAAGAACCCGTTCGTCAGCTTCATGGTCGCGTTCGCGGTGATGGCGTCGGGGATTACCTCGGCCTGCACGCTGACCCTCGCGTTCAGCGGAGACTACCTCAGCCAGTTCATCAGCGTGCCGATCGTCGCCGCCGCGCTGGTCTTCATAGTGGTGGTCGGCCTCATCAACTTCTACGGTATCTCCGAGTCGGTGAAGATCAACGTGGTCCTGACATCCGTCGAGGTCTTCGGGCTGCTCCTGATCATCCTGATCGGGGTGTTGGCCCTCCTGGCCGGGGAGGGAGACCCCGGCCGCGCCTTCGAGTTCAAGGGGGACGCGAGTGTGCTGGGAGCGATCCTGGCCGGCACGGTGCTGGCGTTCTATGCCCTTATCGGCTTCGACGACTCGGTGAACGTCGCCGAGGAGACCCACAACCCGAGCAGAAACTATCCCCGCGCCATATTCGGGGCCCTGTTTATAGCCGGAATCGTCTACCTGCTCGTTACCTTCACCGCCTCGATGGTCGTGCCGACGGGTGAACTCGCCGGGTCGAGTGGACCGTTGCTGGAGGTGGTGGAGAGAGGCACGCTTCCGGTCCCGTCGAAGCTGTTCGCGGCCATCGCGCTCCTCGCGGTCTCCAACGGGGCGCTCATCAACATGATCATGGCCTCCCGGATCGTCTACGGCATGAGCGACCAGGGGGTGGTGCCCTTGGTGTTCTCACGGGTCCATGAGGGACGGCGCACGCCGTGGATCGCCATACTGTTCACCGTCAGCATCGCCTTCGTATTGCTCGCCGTGCTCGGCGGCAACCCCGATGCTCTGGATACCCTTGGCAGCACCACGGTGGTGCTCCTCTTGCTCGCGTTCATCATGGTGAACGTATCCGTAATGGTGTTGCGGAGCGACAGGGTCGACCACGAACACTTCCGCACCCCGACCATCTTCCCGATCCTCGGCATCCTGGTCTCTGTGGCGCTCTTGATCTATACAGCCGCAAGCGACATCTCCATCTTCTTCTTGGCAGCCCTGTTATTGGGTATCGGACTCGTCCTCTACGCCGTGAACTTCCTCGTCAAGCGGAGCGTGGACCGGGAACCTCCGCAGGCGCGGTAGTAACCCGACACCCTGGCTTTTCCAGGATGGCCAACAAGAGCTATCCCTGGACGTGAGATCTTGCGCCTCCGGGCCAATTACCAATCCAGTCGCGTGGGCTATTTTGGGAGCGGGCTTCGCCCCCTCAGGCGAGCCTGGAGAGGTCCTGACGGGAAGGAACTGGACTGAAACCTTCTTACTTCAACGAAATCTTCGACGAGGTTGGCTCTCTCCGCAGGTCGTACGAACCGCTCCTCGAGGTTTACCAGAGCCTGGGCGAGGACGAGCTCGGAGCGAGGACAGCACGTGCAGCAGCCCCGGGTCGAAACGGGTGGTGATCCTTACCTCACCTGGACCGCCGAAGTTGATGCAGAACGGGTGGACCGCCCTGTCCTGGCGGCCCCTGCTCCAGTCGTAGCCGAAGCTGGAGATAACGTCGCGTCCGAACTTCTCCTGGG
>DATDKO010000073.1:0-5699 GCA_036519935.1 Rubrobacter sp.
CCTGGGGCCGTAGAACGTCCTTACCGGTCATGTGGCGAACACACCGCCCGCACCGACCGCGGACACGTTGAAGCCCAAGAAGACCCGGAAAACCTCCGATGTCGCTCGTTGGACCCGCGGTGACTATCTGTGAGATGTGGGCGATAGAGCCGTCTCAGCGGGCGATGATGGCAGTCAATACCGATCGCTCAAACTACCTGCAAACAGTCACATTATAACCGAATGCGGGCGATGCGGTCGGTACTTTGCGACGCTTATTGAGAACGTCGCTCTCCTCGTTCGCGGCCTCCTTACCGACCGAGGCCCCTTCAAAGCCGCCTTGAACGCGGTTGTAGCCGAGGAGAGGGCTCTCGAGGACCTTGGGGCCTAATAGATTCTACGAGCCTTCAAAGCGGCTTCTACGCACACCTCGGTCAGGCATGCCGTACCTCTCGTCGTGGACCGGGGGTCGTAACATCTGCTACCCCTCCCCCGTATCAGCGTCCTGCGGGGGTGCCGCGTATTGGCTCGAGCGCATCTTTATGCCGGTGCGCAATACATATTATGGTCAGAGGTGTGGGCCTTGAGTGTTCGAAGGGGCCGAATCCGTCGGAGTACCTGGGCCCTATGCACGGTTCTGCACATGGACTTCCGAGAAAACACCTTCCACGCACTCGGGTGAATAAAGCTAGGGAGGAGCCGGACGCTTCGTGTCTGGCTCCTCCCAGGGTGATTCCTCTCCAGACCTACCTAATAAGAGCTTAGGCGCCACCGGTGCTGTTCCTCTGTCCGGCATTGTCTGTGGTGGGGTCGTCTCGGCGGCCGCAGGTGCACGCCAAACCTTCTGGTCGAAGACCACCAACCTTATCGTCACAGGCGCTCGCCACGACTCCAAAGGCTAAGAGGACCTTGGTCGCGTCCGCGCTGGCGCACCACAACGCCTCTATCGTGATGGCCCCTTGGGTAGCGTGTGACACAAGCGTTATGAGCACGCTAGGGCTACTCACGCTCCAGCAAACAGTTAAGTATCCACTCGACAATCCGACACTGTGAAGTACACTTAAGTACATGCTTAACCAATTGGCGCCCGACCAAGTCTTCCACGCGCTAGGCGACTCTACACGGCGGAGGCTCGTCGAGCACCTTAGCCGCGGGCCGGCGTCGGTCAGCGACTTGGCCAAGCCCCTCGGCATCACCCTAGCGGCGGTGGTTCAGCACCTCCAGGTGCTCGAGCGCAGCGGTGTCGTCCGAACACAGAAAGTCGGCCGCGTGCGAACCTGTCGTATCGAGCCCACAGGGCTAAACGTCGCCGCGGAGTGGATCGCCGACCGCCAGTCGCTGTGGGAGCGCCGACTCGATCGCTTAGGAGATATGCTCGCCGAGGAAGACCAGACCACGGGACGACCAGCAAGGGAGAGGGACAATACCTGATGCACACAACGGCAAACCAGAGATTCGTCGTCCACAGCACCTTCAGCATCGAGCGAACCTACCCGGTACCTCCCTCGCGCGTTTTCTCGGCCTTCGCGAACCAGGCAGCCAAACGTCGTTGGTTTGCCGAGGGCGAGGGTTGGGAGGTAGAAGAGTTCATCTTGGACTTCCGCGTTGGTGGTCGCGAGTTCTCGCGCTTCCGCTTCGAGGGTGGCGCTCCGATACGCAACGAGACGGTCTACCAGGACATCGTGCCCGACCGGCGCATCGTATTCGCGTACTCGATGGCGGTTGGCGACCAACGCATCTCCGTCTCCCTGGCGACTGTGGAGATCACGCCATCAGGCGACGGCACCCGTCTTGTCTATACCGAGCAGGGGGCGTTCTTCGATGGCGCCGGCGAACCTGAAGGGCGCGAAGCAGGAATCCGCGAACTCCTCGAGAAGCTCGGCGAAGAGCTTCGAAAATGAATAGTGAGCGCTACGACGTCTACGAATCTACGGAGGTACAGAATGGGCAAAGTGTTCTTTAGCGTGGGCATGTCTCTCGACGGCTTCATGGCTCCCGAAGGGATGGATCTTGCCCACGCCGACGACCCGAACTACAAGGACTGGCTCAGCCAATGGATGGAACTCCAGAAGTGGGTCTCCCAGCAGCGGTTCTTCCGCGAGAACCTCCAGCTTGGCGAAGGTGGTGAGACCGGCCAGGATAACCGCATCCTGGAGGAGACCTTCAACCGTACCGGCGTGAACATCATGGGCAAGCGGATGTTCGAGGGAGGAGAACGTTTCTGGCCCGAGGAAGCCCCTTTCCACACGCCGGTCTTCGTCTTGACCCACCAGGTTCGCAGTCCCTGGGAGCGCCCTGGCGGGACCACGTTCCACTTCGTCAACGACGGGATCGAGAGCGCGTTGCGGCAGGCGCGTGAGGGCGCCGGAGGCAAGGATATCCGGATCGCGGGAGGTGCCCACGCCATCGTCCAGTACCTCAACGCGGGCTTGGTAGATGAGTTCTCCATCGCGCTGGCGCCGGTCTTCTTCGGCGAGGGGGTCCGCTTGTTCGACGGGATCGACCGGCGAAAGGTTTCGCCGGAGATCGTTGAAGCTATTCACTCGCCGCTCGTCACGCACTTGCGGTACGCCGTCACGAAACATTGATGATCGTACGCATCCTGGCCAGCGTGGCTGGCACCATCGCGGCACCGCTGGTCGGCGGGTTGGCCTACCGCAAGGTGCGCCAACGCCGGGTCGCTAAGGCGCTGATGATCGGCATCCCGAACGGGATCGTCGAGGAACGGATCGTCCGGATTGACCGCCTCGGTCATTCGAGCCACTCGGTGACGAACCTATCGCTGGCGTGTATGTCGACCTGCCGCAGCCGCCCGGCGCCGGAGTTGACGAACTTGTGCGCCACGCCGGCCGGCACCACAACGACCTGGCCACCCGTCGCCTCGATAACGTCGTCCCCGGCGGTGAAGGTCGCGCTGCCCTCCTGCACCACGAAGACCTCCTCGTAGGGATGCCTGTGCAGCCTCGGGCCGTCCCCCGGCGGCGCGTCTACGACGATGACCGAGACGCTGGCGCCGAGGAGGCGACCCTGGAACTCGCCGGCCTCTTCCCCGCGCGCCGGGTCAGATATGTCGAGGACGCGCGTCACGCTCCGCCTCCTGCCGACGGCTCCGCCTCCGGCGTGGGCGCGTCGAGGAACGGGGGGATCATCGCCAGCAGCCACTCGGCGCGGTCCATTACCCCGCTGGCCGGGCGGATGAAGTGGGCGGTTCCGGGGAGCACTACGAGTCGGGATTTGGAGAAGCCGGACAGGTCCCCCATCGCGCCGCCGCCCAGCAACCGGAACATCTCGACGGCGTGCTCGAGACGGACAACGTCGGCGTCGCCGACGATGATCATGGTCGGCGCCTCGATCCCCCTGACGTCCTCGGCGGGCCAGGAGAAGGGCGTCATGTCCAGACGCTTTAGCTTCTCGACCAGTGTGGGAAAGTCCTCGGGGTTAGGCGCGAGCTCCTGGTAGGCTGCCTCCATCGGGGACCCGGCGAACATCTCGGGCGTGATGGTCGGGAGCATCTCGTGCAGCTCGGGCTGCATGCCGTCGCTCGTGTAGGAGGCCGAGGCGACCACAAGCCTGCGCACCGAGCCCGGGTGGCGGATGGCGAGTTGGAGGACAACCCTGCCGCCCATGCTGTAGCCGAAGGCGTCGGCCTCGTCGATCTCGAGGTGCTGCAGCAGGGCGGCCACGTCGTCGGCCATGTGCTCGTAGGTTATGGGGCGGTCGATGTCGGCGGTGCGCCCGTGACCTTGCATCTCGGGGACGATCACCCGCCTGCTCTCGGCCAGGCCAGGCAAGATCGACCCCATGGCGTCGACCGTCATGTAGGCGCCGTGCAGCAGGACCAGTGGCCGGCCGGTCCCGTGGACCTCGTAATACATCCTGAGACCGTTCACCTCAGCGTAGTCGCCCTTGGTAGCGTTCATCCGTTCCCCTTTCTGGTCGCCGCGGGCGCGAGGGGGCTCTCGCTCCTGGCCGCCACGGTGTGGCTCACGTTGCCCTCCTTCGTTCGCCTTTCGCGATCGTCTAGCAGCAGCATACGGTACCTGGCGGAACATGCACAGGGCCACGTTCGTACCTACGTCGGTCGGTACGGGTCACGGACGGAGGGCCTTAGTTCTGCCGTCCCGATTCCCCTTGTGGGTCGCGGGATTTGTGGCGAGGCTTGTGCGGACCAGCGCACTGCAACTCATCCCCGCCGGCGCCTCCCTGTGCGGCCTGCGTTACGGTGTGGTGCCGCAGGGAGAGATGGTTCGTGGTTGACGGACGGGACGTGAAGCCGAAGGGATTGACGCGCATTAACGCGTGCCCCTATACGCTGAGCACATTGTAGATCTCCTATAATCCCTGAGCCTACAATTGTCCGGAGAAGACCCAGCAAGTCTAGCCGACCGGTCCTCTGCTCCTTGGTGTCTGACCCCACGCGTAAATAAGCGTTTATTAATGGGCGGGACCGGTACTGCTCTTCAGGCGGAGGCAGAGGCGAGCGACCGTAGGGTCCGACAGAGGAAGATAAAGACCTATGGGGTTCAATGAGACCTCGACGCACCCCTGACATAGACGCAGGAGAGCCGCTTATTCCTCTCCTGACCCGGAGCCACGATGCTCCAGAGCTCTTCAAAGCCATCTTGAAGGTCGTTGTAGCCGCGGAGCGGGCTCTCGACGGCCCGGAGGACCTTGCACATGAGACAACGATCTAAATCGGCTTGTACACACACCAAGCTCAGGCCGACAGGGGCTCTTCTAGCAGACCGGGGGGCCTTAACTCCTCATACCCTTCCCCCCTGATCTAGTCATCGTCGAGAGTCGTAGATAGACCCGGGGGTTCCGTAGAGGAATTTGACAAAGTTCTCTTGAAGACGTGATAAGACGTCTTAAGCCTCACCCGGATTAGGAGTTTGGCGCTTGTTTACGCCTGTTTGGTTCATAGCCAATATCCGGGCGTCGCGACTTACTTCATGGTTAAGAGCTCTATTCGCAGTGCAGAAGTTCCCGGGAGCAGCACATTCTTTCTGCCGCGCTTAGGAGAGAGTGTTGCGGCGGGAAGACATATGCACACTTCGCCTACGCCCTGTTGCTTGCTAGCATTGTGCTTATACTCATAACACCTGGATAGTTCAGGAGAAGGGGAAGGAGGTAGCACGGTGGAATGCAAGGATAGGTTGGAGAACTACCTGCGCGAGAATCAGGTACCGTTCGAGGAACAACACCACCCTAGGGCCGTTAGTGCCCAAGAAGTGGCAGCCAGCGAGCACGTCCCCGGAAGGATGCTCGCAAAGACAGTGATGGTCTTGGCCGACGGGGAGATGGTCATGCTGGCTCTGCCCGCCCCCTACCAGATCGACCTTGAGAAGGCTGCCGCGGCGTTAGGGGTCGACGAGGCACGCTTGGCCGAAGAGGAGGAGTTTGAGGACTCCTTCCCAGACTGCGAGGTCGGGGCGATGCCGCCCTTCGGTAACCTCTACGGCGTGCCCGTCTATGTGGAGAAAACCCTCGCCGAGGACGAGACAATGGTCTTTCGCTCCGGCACCCACACTGAGACGATGAGTGTCAGCTATTCAGACTTCGAGCGGCTGGTGGAGCCGACCGTAGCCCAGTTCGCGCTTCGCACCTAGCGGAGTGCGGAGGGTCCATGAAGGCTACGAGACAAGAGACCCATCGTTGGCGGGGCGAACGTCCTCGCCGCGATAGACTGCTTCCAGCGTCAAGAGGAACTGCGTTCGGGC
>DATDKO010000074.1:0-3398 GCA_036519935.1 Rubrobacter sp.
CTGGACCTCGAGGAGAGATAGACAAAGACTCTTTACAGAGAGGGGCCGTGGAAGGGCCGGTGACCGCAGCCGTCACCGGCCCTTTCGCGTCGGGCAAGAGTATGCTGGTCCGCTTTATGGGTGAACTGCCGGGCACGGAGACGGCCTCGGCTGATGAGATCGTGCACCACCTCCTGAAGAACGACCGCCGGACGATATCCAGGATAATCGAACGTTTCGGGGAAGGTGTCGGAGGACCGGACGGCATTGACCGCAGGGCTCTCGGCCGCGAGGTATTCGGTGACGCCGGGGCACTGCGGGACCTGGAAGAGATACTGCATCCTCTGGTACGCAGCGAGACCGACAGGCGTATCGAGGCTTCTATGGCGGAGCTCTTCGTCGTCGAGATACCGCTGCTGTTCGAGACGGGCCGGGGTGGGGATTTCGACTTTACGGTGGCCGTCACGGTGCCGGAAGAGAGGCGCCGCGCGTGGGCTGAGGAGCGGGGCCTGGACGAGGCGGCGCTGCGGGCCGTGGAGGAACGGCAGTTCTCCGGAGAGGAGAAGGCCAGGCGGGCCGGCCTGACGATACAAAATGACGGAGACCCGGATAGACTTAAGGAGCAAGCATACGATCTCGGGCGCATGATCTTGCGGGAGAGAGGATCCAACGGCAACCTACGGTAAGAGACGCAGGTACGGCAGGTCGCGGGCCCGCCGCAGGCGCGGGATTCGGGTGTTGCTGGTGGTTATTGGGGTCCTCGCTATCCTGCCTTTCGCTCTCAGACTACCCGATGCTGTGATGCGCACGGTGTACCCTCTGAAGTACACAGCGACTATCAGGGAGGTCAGCGAGGAGAACGGCCTGGATCCTGCGTTCGTGGCGGGCGTAATTTACACGGAGAGCCGCTTCAGGCCAGACGCCGAGTCCCACAGGGAGGCCTACGGGCTCATGCAGCTACTTCCAGAATCGGCGCGCTTCATCCAGCGCAAGAGCGGCATAAAGGGCGACTACCGCGACCCGGAGGTCAACATAAGGTTGGGAACCTGGTTCCTCGGTTACCTCAAGGAGCGATACAACGGTGATGAGAGGCTCATGCTTGCGGCGTATAATTCAGGAGAAGGAAACGTAGACGCCTGGGTCTCCGGCCAAGGCTTCGACATCGCCCAGGACATCCCCTTCAAAGAAACCCGCGAGTATGTGGACACCGCACTCGAGGCAAAACAGACTTACCAGGAACTCTACGGCAAGCACCTACAACATCACCCAGAATAGTCTGGCTAGCGGTCTTTGTGCCGTTTTTTACCTAGTTCGTTCGAATGGGACCGCGTCCGGGCTGTTGGCGTGCTCACATAAGAGACCCTCCCATACGTCATTCCCGCGCACGCGGGAATCCGCGACGAGTAGTCCCGTCCAGTCATGATACCGGCGCTGAAAAGACCGAGAAAAAGCCCGCGTTCGCAGTATAATCGGGTCGTATGTTCCAGAAGCGCGACGCTTCTTGACCCAAGAAGGATCCCGAGGTTTCTGTATGGAGAATACGACGCGGAGCGGATTCCGAGTAAACAGCGAATACCAGCCGACCGGTGACCAGCCACGAGCCATAGAGCAGCTCGCGTCGGGCCTCGACGCGGGCATGAAGGCGCAGACCTTGCTTGGCGTTACGGGATCTGGGAAGACCCACACCATGGCCCGGGTTATAGAGAAGGCCGGTAGCCCCGCGCTCGTCATCGCTCACAATAAGACGCTCGCGGCGCAGCTCGCCAGCGAGTTCGCCGAGTTCTTCCCCAACAACGCCGTCGAGTACTTCGTCAGCTACTACGACTACTACCAGCCCGAGGCTTACGTCCCGCGCACGGACACCTTTATCGAGAAGGACGCCCAGATCAACGAGGACATCGACCGCCTCAGGCACTCGGCGACGAGCTCTCTCTTCACCCGCAGGGATGTGATCGTGGTGGCGAGCGTCTCGGCGATCTACGGTCTCGGTAGCCCCGAGGAGTACCGCTCGAAGATGGTCCTTCTGGAGCAAGGTGGCTTCTACGACCTCGACGACGTCTTGAGGGACCTCGTGAAGATCCAGTACACCAGAAACGACTTCCAGCTCAACAGGGGGAACTTCAGGGTGCGTGGCGACGTCCTCGAGGTGCATCCCGCCTACCAGGATACGATCTACCGCATCTCCTTCTTCGGGGACGAAGTCGAGAACATGACCGAGGCCGACCCCCTGACGGGTGAGATCCTGCGCGAGCACGAGACTCTGACCGTCTACCCCGCGTCCCACTTCGTCACGGGTGAAGACAGGCTCGCGACCGCCGTCAAAAACATCGAAGCGGAGCTCGAGGGGCGGCTGGGAGAGCTGGAAGGTGAGGGCAAGGTCCTTGAGGCGTACCGCCTCAAGCAGCGCACCCAGTACGACCTGGAGATGATGCGCGAGCTCGGCTACACCTCGGGCATCGAGAACTACTCGCGCCACCTCGACGGGCGCCCTCCTGGGTCGACGCCGTATACGCTTCTGGATTACTTCCCCGAAGACTACCTAACGTTCATCGACGAGTCGCACATAACGCTGCCCCAGGTCAGGGGCATGTATAACGGCGACAGGAGCAGGAAGACCACCCTGGTCGAGTTCGGCTTCAGGCTACCGAGCGCTCTGGACAACCGTCCTTTGATGTGGGATGAGTTCTTGCTCAAAACAAACCAGATGGTCTTTGTCTCGGCGACGCCAGGGCCTTACGAGCTCGAGAACTCGGGGCAGATAGTGGAGCAGATCATCCGCCCGACTGGCCTCGTCGATCCCGAGGTCGAGGTGCGTCCCACAAAGAACCAGATCGACGACCTCCTCAACGAGGTCGCCAAGCGCGTCGAGCACGGCGAGAGGGTACTCATCACGACCCTTACCATAAAGATGGCCGAGGACCTCACGGACTACCTGCTCGAGCACAACGTCAAGGCGCGTTACATGCACTCCAACATAGAGACGCTGGACCGCATCCAGATAATCCGCGGCCTTCGTACGGGAGAGTTCGACGTGCTCGTCGGCATCAACCTCCTCCGCGAGGGCCTCGACCTACCCGAGGTAACGCTCGTCGCCATTCTCGACGCTGACAAGGAAGGCTTCCTGCGCGGCGAGCGAGCCCTGATCCAGACTATCGGCCGCGCCGCCCGCAACATCAACGGACGGGTCATCATGTACGCAGACAAAGAGACCGACGCGATGCGCGTCGCTATTGGAGAGACAGAACGCAGACGTGAGATCCAGAACTCTTACAACGAGCAGCACGGCATCGAGCCGCGCACCATAACCAAGGGCGTCTCCGACATCCTCATCGCCGCCGAGGCCAAAGGTCTGTACAAAGCAGGCAAGAAGAGCGGCCGTGAAGCCCCACGCGACCCCGACGAGCTACGCACCCTGATCG
>DATDKO010000075.1:0-4394 GCA_036519935.1 Rubrobacter sp.
CTACCATGTAAGGGAGCGCCGCTACGGTTCGTTCCGCAGGAGCATGACGCTGCCTGAGGGCACAGATGAGAGCAAGGTCCACGCCCGCTTCGAGGACGGAGTGCTTGAGGTCATTGTGGAGGGAGCGGCAATAGAGCAGTCTCCCAGGCGCATCGAGATAGAGGGCTCGAGCGGCTAAGGCCTCGGGGACGAAGGCAAGGGCTGTCGGGGCTGCGCGGCGGCTCCGCCGTATGTGGCCCGGAAGCCCCCTCGGGTGGCCCGGGCCCGCCCATGCGCCCCGCAGCAGGACTTCGGCGTTGCGTCCAGATATCCCCTCCAGCTTCAGGAAGTACTGTACTAGCTCGGAGAAACGCACGAACCCATCCTCTCGTTCAGGGTTCGCGCAATTATACTGACGTCCGCGTTATGCTTCGCGGGAGGCTCTCTCCCCTCACCATGACATCCGCAGCTTCACTGAAAGCCGCCCACTGGGTAGACGCTTCGGGCAGGAGCCTGACAAATGCATGCAGCGGAGGCAGCGAAGCGAGTTTCACGCAGCTTTAGCTGTCCAACCTACGATGAGCTTTGGCCATCGTCACTCCGTTTCGATAGTTTGACTTTAGACACCAACCATCTTGGAGGACGATGGCCCTTCTTACTCGCGGGCCACCAATTTGCAGAAGTTTTATGGACACAACCGATGTTGGGGTGCCCGTAAGGGGGGTCTGTAGTCTTGCCACTCTCGATCTCGCTATGGGGCGCTGGATGAGTGATAATCTTCCTCGTCAGGAGGAATGCCAGGTGGATCAGGATCGAAGTCGATGAGAGGGCTACCAACAGGCACAGTCACGTTCCTGTTCACTGACGTAGAGGGCTCTACCAGGCTATGGGAACGCGACCCCGAAGCTATGTCCCAAGCACTTGCCCGTCACGACGAGCTGCTGCGAGAGGCTGTAGAGGTTCGTGGTGGGTTCGTCTTCAAGACGGTGGGCGACGCCTTTTACGTTGCCTTTTCGACTGCCGCGGAGGCCGTCGAGGCAGCTCTTGATGCCCAGAAGTTCTTGCTTTCTGAGGAGTGGGAAGAGACGGGACCTCTTAAGGTTAGGGTGGTCTTGCACACCGGAACGGCCGAGGAGCGGAACGGGGATTACTTCGGCCCTACTATGAACCGGGCGGCCAGGCTCCTCTCGGCCGGGCACGGTGGGCAGGTACTGCTCTCACTCTCCACTCAGGAGTTGGTGCGTGACCAGTTACCGCTTGGGGCGGAGCTGAGGGATCTGGGCGTGAGGCGCCTGAAGGATCTCTCCAGGCCCGAACACGTTTTCCAGCTCACTGACCCCGAGCTGCCATCTTCCTTCCCGCCGCTCAAGACCCTGGACGTGCGCCTGAACAACCTTCCTATCCAGCCTACGCCGCTCCTCGGGCGCGAACGCGAGGTGGCGGAGATCGCGGATTTGCTCAGGCGTGAGGACGTACGCTTGCTAACTCTCACGGGAACAGGGGGGACAGGAAAGACACGCCTTGCGCTGCAGTCGGCCGCCGAGCTGATCGACGAGTTCGAAGATGGGGTGTTTTTCGTGGCGCTGGCCCCGATTAGCGACCCCGAGTTGGTAGCATCCACTGTGGCGGGGACTTTGTCGGTGAGTGAGAGCGCCGGTCGAGCCCTCAAGGAGGATTTAAGGGAGTACCTGAGCACCAAGGAGTTGCTGCTTGTCCTGGACAACTTCGAGCAGGTGGTCGATGCCGCCCCGTTGGTGGGGGAGTTACTCTCGGGTTGCCCTGGCCTCAAGGTGCTGGTGACTAGCCGTACCTTACTCCGGATCTACGGCGAGCACGAGTACGCGGTAAGACCGCTTGAACTGCCGGATCCAGGTCACCTGCCGCCGATCGAGACGCTCAGACAGTACGAGGCGATCAGACTCTTCACAGAGCGTGCTCATGCCGCAGATACCAATTTCTCCTTGACGAACGAGAATGCTCCGGCGGTCGCTGAGATCTGCGCCCGCCTCGACGGGCTGCCTCTGGCCATAGAGCTCGCAGCGGCGAGGATAAAGCTGCTCTCGCCCCAGGCGATGTATTCTAGGCTTAGCAATCCACTGAAGTTCCTTACTGGTGGAGCCCGCGATCTCCCAGAGAGGCAGAGGACTCTGAGGGGCGCAATCGCATGGAGTCACGCGCTGCTCGACGAAGGTGAGCAGGCACTCTTCGCGAGCCTTTCGGTTTTCTCCGGTGGATGTGCCCTGGGCGCCGTGGAGGCCATCTGCGACGCCGAATGCGGCTCTTTCGTTGATGTTCTCGAGGGCCTCTCCTCACTCTTGGACAAGAGTCTCTTGAGACAAGAGGAGATGGTAGAGGGAGAGCCGCGCTTCGTGATGCTCGAGACTATCCGTGAGTACGCTCGGGAGAATCTGGAGGCCAGGGGCAACGCTGAGGAGATAAGGAGGCTGCACGCCGAGTACTTCCTCGCACTGGCAGAACAGGGCGCGTCTGAACTGCAGGGACCAGAGGAAGTGACTTGGCTAGAGCGCCTAGAAATAGACCACGACAACATGAGAGCGGCTCTCTCCTGGACCCTACAGTCGGAGGAGGCCGAGCTGGGGATGCGCTTGGCAGGTGCGTTGTGGCGCTTCTGGGATATGAGGGGATACTACGGCGAGGGTAGGAGATGGCTCGAGGCGACGCTGGCCAAGGATGGGCGGGCCTCAGAGACGCGGGCTATGGCGCTGGAGGGTGTGGGTTGGCTTGCAGATGTGCAAGGCGACATCGATCGGGCGGTAGCAGCCGCCGAAGAGGGCCTGAATCTTGGCGCGCGAGTAAAGATCCAGAGCAATGTCACGACTTCCTTCCTACGCATACTGGGGTCAGCTGCATACGTGTGCGGAGCTCACGAGCGGGCAGCACGACTGTTCGACGAAAGCCTCGCACTCAGCCGGGAAGCGAGGGACGAGCGGGGTGTTGCATCGTCCCTGCTCCAACTGGGGAACGTGTCGAGCGATCTAGGGGATTACGGCGAAGCGAGAACGTTCTATGAAGAAGGGTTGGCCCTATCCCGGAAGTTGGACGACAAGGCGCTGCTCGCGTCCGCTTTGATCAGTGTGGGTGCAGAGTTCTTACTCCAGGGCGACCCCGAGCGAGGAGCCATACTAAACGAAGAAGCTGCACAGTTGTACCGGGAACGAGGAAATAGAGGTCACCTCCAGTACGCCCTCGACAACATGGGATGGGCAGCGCTAATGCGGGGAGACCAACAGCAGGCTGAAGCCCTGCACCGAGAAAGTCTCGCGCTGAGCCGGCAGCTTGGTGACAAGCTTGTCGCCGCGGAGGCTTTAGAGGGGCTGGCGTGTTCCGCCAGCGCCAGAGGAGAAGCGGAACGAGTAGCGAGGCTGTTTGGAGCGGCCGAAGCCCTACGGGAGGCGGTAGGCTACCGGCAGGAGCCAAGAGAGCACGCCTTGCGGAAGCCTTACTTGGCGGTCGCGCGCCCACAGTTGGCAGAGGCAAAGTGGGAAGCGGCGTGGACTGAAGGGAGGCGGCTGGGCTTCGAGGAAGCTATCGCGTACGCACTGGAGAAAGCCTGGGGCGGCTGATGGACTGTCATGTGCAGGGTTGCGGGTAGTTTACTCGGCGCGCCCTACAACTGCCCCCCGGCTCCTTACGAGACCGCATTCCTGCTCGATGAGCACCTGCGTGGGCGCGGGGTCCGCTACGCCATCGAGCTGGTGGTCAGCACCCCACTGCCCATGACGCTGCCAGCCGCCGGACCCGAAAATAGCCAGTTCGTCGCAGAGGCGCTCAAGGATTGGGCATCGAGCTACTTACCGAACAGAGGATACAGGCTATCGACGTCGACACCCGCATTGAATACTCAACGGGGGGTGAGGAAGAGTGGTGGGTTTAGCCTCTCCTATAGTGTGGTAACAACGACCTTGCTGGGGAAAGTGCGGCTAACGAAGCCGCAAGGCGTTCAAAGTAACCGATCCACCATTTAGGTGGGGAAGGAGACTCCTTCTTCTTATGATAGACAAACCATGGTTCGATCAAGAGACCGGCACCTTGTTGCTCGACGAATACGTACTCGAGATGGACTCCTACCGAAGGATCGTCGAAGACGAAACGATCACCGACGACGAGCTCGTCGAACAAACCCAAAGGGTGGCTTCGCTCCTGAGGCAGCTAGAAGAGTCCCTTTCGCCGGAGGCCAAAGCCATCGCCACCGAGGCGTTGGGCGAGCTGGCGGTGCTCAACGCCTTGCAGGTAAAGCGCCTGCAAGCTGCTTCCATGCTACCGCAGTAAGAAGGAGGGGGAGATCCTAGCAGGAGGCCGCAGAGAACATACAGTCACAAGGCACAGACATCTACTCTGAAAGGAGGCACTTGATATGGGGACCTTCAACTCTTCCAAGACCGTTCCCCACGTTG
>DATDKO010000076.1:0-11587 GCA_036519935.1 Rubrobacter sp.
GCGGCCGTCGCGGGGATCGTGGTCGGGATATTCTGGCTGGCCGTCTCGTTGCTGCGTCGCATGGGCAAGAAGATAGGCTACTCCCTGGCACCCCTCGGGTTCTCACGTCCGCGGGGGGGTGCCCTGGCGGGGATCGGCGCCGGGATGGCCGTCGGCATCGGAGCCTTCCTCCTTAGTATGATCGTAACCCCTCTCAGCGTCCTCGTCCTCGAACGGCTCGGCTACTCTACGGAATCGACGATCCAGCAACCGTTTATGGAAGGGCTCGTTGGCTGGGTGCGGGAGAGCCCTGGCGTAGCCATACCGGCGATAATCCTGGTCGTCGTACTCTTCGGTCCGGCCGTAGAGGAACTGGTATTCAGGGGTGTTGTCTTCAACGGTCTCTACCGGCTGGGAGCCCTTGTCTCCACCAGGTCCGTTGGTGCGGAGCATTCCAAGAGACCTCCCGGTAAGACGACCTTCATCTCCTCCGCGCTCGCATCTTCCGTACTGTTCGCCCTGCTGCACCTGGAACCGGTCCTCCTGCCCGTCCTCTTGATCCTGGCGGTAACCCTGTGCGCGCTCTTCCAGCGGACGGGAAGTCTCCTTCCCTCGTTCGTCGCCCACGCAACGTTCAACTCCGTCGCCGCCGTGCTGATCATCCTGAGCGGGTTGAACGTCCTTAACATACCTATCTAAAGATCGCGCGGCGGTTCTCCGACGTATCTTGCCCTGGGGCGTATGAGGGAGCCACTCCTGTACTGCTCTATGGCGTGGCCGATCCAACCTACGGTCCTGCCGAGGGCGAAGAGCGCGACGGCCCCGCCAGGCGGCAACTCCAGCGTCCGCGCCACCGTCGCCAATGCGAAATCCACGGTGGGATGCTCGTCCATCAAACGCAGCATCTCACCGGCAACAGTATCGGAGAGCGCGACGGCCATACTCTCAGGATAGGCCCCGGCCGTCAGGCGAAACAACCCGGCACCGCGTGGATCACCTTCAGGATAGAGCGAATGCCCGAAGCCAGGGATACGCTCCCCCCTCCTGAGACGGCCGGAGATCACCGCCCGCGCATCCCCCGCGTCCTCCACCTCTCGCAAAAAGGCCTCGACGAGCTCGATCTCCCCACCGTGCTTGACACCCCCGAGCGCCGCAAGCCCGGCCAGAACAACGGCATAAGGCGTGGCCTCGGACGAGGCGACGCACCTAGCGGCGAAGGTCGAGACGGGTAACTCGTGGTCCACACAAAAGACTAGCGCGGAACCGAGAAGGTCGACAGCCCCCGGATCGTCTGGACTCCAGCCGCGCTGGAGCGTCGCGGCCAGACCAGGAGCGGATTCTCCAGCGGCCACTTCCGTTATGAGGCGGAGTATCCTGGCGCCGGTGCGCGCGACGGCACCAGGACGCAGGTCGTAGGCTGCCGGGTCCTCGGCGGCCGCCACAGGGAGCATGACCTGGAAGACCTCTACAGGAGTTAGTCCGGCCACGCTGTCTACAACGTCACGGATGCGCAGGGAGGGTCCTGACATCTCGGGTGGGAAGAGCGCCTGGGCCATCGCCTCGTCGCCTGTCCAGATAAGGGCCGCAGCCTCCTCGATGCTCTTCTCCCCAGCGAGATCCACGACGTCACGCCCCCTGTAATACAGCCCGCCACCGTCGATCAGGGTGATCCCCGATTCCAGCACGGGCATGCCCCAGTGCAGGGCGCCTTCTACCACACCGTCAGGATCCCGCCTGCGCTCCTTCCTCTCTTTGAGCCTCCTTACGTCTTCAGCCCTGTAACGCCTGGTGCGCCTCTTCCCCTCGACCGCCTCGGAACGTACCATCCCCCTGCTCACGTACGCATACAAAGTCGGCCGGCTGATCCCCAACTCCTCCGCAGCCTGCCCGGAACTGAGATACCGCTCCTCCATCATACGAAAGCCTCCTCGCCCTGGTGTACGACCATACGCTCGCAACCCTACTATATATTGATTACTGTATCAATATTGATACATGTTTTATGGGCGGTTACGATTGATGACTACAACGGCGGCTCGGGGATCCGGGTCAGGCATGAAAGGACCGACATGGGCGAGAGTTCTGGGACGGGGTTCGTTGCGGGGTTGGAGGACGTGGTGGCGGCAGAGACCCGCCTGAGCGGTGTGGACGGAGAGGCTGGGGAGTTGACCATCGCGGGTTTCCCGGTCGAGGAGTTGGCTGGGCGGGCTTCCTTCGAGGAGACCGTCTACCTGCTCTGGCACGATGTCCTGCCGGATTCCGGCCAACTCGCGGATTTTCGGGAGGAGCTCGCGGGGCGGCGGGAGCTGCCGCCTGCTACGTTGGATCTGCTGCGGGCCGTGGCTGTGGAGCAGGTACCGGCGATGGATGCGCTGCGCATGGCGGCAGGGACTGTGAGCCCTGGCACGGACGATGAGGAGGCCCTGGCGCTGGTGGCGCGCCTACCCACCATTGTGGCTGCTTACTCGCGCATGCTCGAGGGCGAGGAGGCTGTGGACCCTGATCCTGGGCTGGGCCATGCAGCCAACTATTTGTACATGCTCACGGCCGAAGTGCCTGGCGCAGAGTTCACGCGGGCTCTCGATACGTACCTCAGTACTGTGTCCGATCATGGCATGAACGCCTCCACCTTCGCAGCGAGGGTCATCGTCGCTACACGCTCGGACTTCGTCTCGGCTGTGGTCGGGGCGATCGGGGCGCTCAAGGGACCGTTGCACGGCGGCGCGCCAGGGCCCGCGCTGGATGTGGTGTTCGAGATCGGGGACGCGAGCAGGGCCGAGGCGTACCTGCGGGAGAAACTCGGGCGCGGCGAGCGGCTCATGGGTTTCGGGCACAGGATCTACCGTGTGCGCGACCCGAGGGCGGACGTGCTCGCCGCCGCCGCCGAGCGCCTGTACACCACCGACGGGGACAGAGATCTCTACGAGCTGGCGCTCGAGGTGGAACAGGCTGCGCTCGCACTGCTCGCGGAGCACAAGCCAGGCAGGAACCTGCAGACCAACGTAGAGTTCTGCACAGCGCTCCTGTTGCACGGGCTCGGGTTGCCCACGCAGCTCTTCACCCCGACCTTCGCAGCGGGGAGGGTGGCGGGATGGACGGCGCATTGCTCTGAGCAGAGGGCGCTCGACCGCCTCATCAGGCCCCAGTCCGTGTACGTGGGCAGTAAGGATCGAAGCTGGGTGCCGCTCGAAGAACGGTAGTATGGGGAGATACAAAAAACGACCCCCGGAGAAGTCCGGGGGCCGTACCCTTCTGAGCGTTACGCAGGTATCCCGTCTTTCAGCACGTCCGCCTTCACTACATGGGAGGCGGATAAAGTAACCCAGGATCCCGCCGGGTGTTTTGGTGGGCCTAGGTCAGAGCCACCTCTCCCAGAAGATACCCGCGACTACTACTCGATGCGTCTATCTGGATCACCTCCTTTCGCGTGCCTTCAACTCCGCGAAGTTTACTACCGCGCTTTGTTTCCAGCAAGGGCGATCCTCAAGATTGTTTCTCTTCCAGGCGAAGCCTGAGTAGGTCGAAAGCCCTGTTCGCGCTCCGCTCGCGGATCGAGTCCCTGGAGCGGGCCCAGGCTGTGAGGTCGAGCTTGTGTGCGAACGTGTCCTCTACATCAGAGACTCCCACGAAGACACGCCCGACGGGTTTCTCCTCCGTACCGCCGTCAGGACCGGCTATTCCGGTGACCGAGAGCCCGTAATCGGCGCCTGAGACCCTGCGCGCGCCCTCGGCCATCTCGCGCGCCACGGGCTCCGAGACAGCGCCGTGGTCCATGATCAGGGCATGCGGCACCCCGAGCAGGCGCTCTTTGGATTCGTTCGAGTAGGTAACGAGCCCCTCTCCGAAGAATGCAGAGGATCCTGGCATGTCGGTCAGGCGCTTGGCGAGGAGCCCCCCTGTGCAGCTCTCTGCGAGGGCCAGGGTGGCGCCCCGCGCCAGGAGCAGGCGTCCGACCGCGCTTTCGAGGGTCTCCTCGTCATTGCCGAAGTAGTAGTCGCCGAGGCGGGCGATGATCTCTTTTTCGACCGGCGCTATCTTGTCCTGCCCCTCCTTCTCGGTGGCGGCCCTGGTGGTGATACGGAGACGCACCCTGCCCTGGCCCGCCAGTGGTGCGACCGTGGGGTCTGTTGCGTCGAGGAACTCCTGGACCTTCTCCGCGAGCGCGGACTCCCCGATACCGGCGAAGTGGAGGGTCTTGGAGACGATGGAGCCGTCGCTGCGGGCCCGGATCAGGGGCTCGAGGGTCGCTTCGAACATGCTCTTCATCTCCGAGGGCACCCCTGGGAGTGTGGCGAACAGGGTCCCTTCCCACTCTACAAGCGCCCCCATCGCAGTCCCCACCGGGTTGGGGATGAGCTCGGTTCCCTCGGGGAAGAGGGCCTGCTTGTAGTTGTTGGCTGTCGGTTTGCGGCCGAACTTTGTGAACATCCTGTCCACGTGTTCCCTGGCCTCGGGGTACTCGACCATCTCGCGATCCGTCAGGGTCGAGAGGCAGGCGTTGGTCAGGTCGTCCGAGGTAGGGCCGAGGCCTCCCGTGGTTACCACAAGGTCGGAGTCCGAGGCGGCTTCGCGCAGAGCGGCGACGATCCTCTCCGAGTTGTCCCCGACGGTGGTGTGACGGTAGATGCCCACCCCGAGCCCGGCGAGTCGCTGGCTGATCCAGGCCGTGTTCGTATCGACGAGGTCGCCGAGGAGCATCTCGGTCCCCACGGTCAATATCTCGGCCCTCCCTATGTTTTTCCCATCACGCACGCAGGTATTCTACAATCCGCCGGATGGAGGACCACGCGAAAACCCACACGCTCCTCGAAAGTGCCGAAGCCTTCGCCCGTTCCAGGCTCTCGGAGAGGCGTTACGAACACACTCTAAGGGTAGCTGACACCGCCGAGTGTTTGGCGCTGGCCCATGATCTCGAGGTTGACAGGGCGCGGCTGGCCGCTCTGCTGCACGACGCAGCCCGCGAGATGGGGTCAGAGGAGTTTCTGAACCTGGCCGATAAATGGCATCTTCAGGTGGGTGATCCGGAACGGCAGAGCCCGAAGCTGTTACACGGGCCCGTGGCCGCCGAGCTAGCGAGGCGCGAGCTTGGCATCGATGACGAGGAGGTTCTGGAGGCGGTCAGGGCCCACACGACGGGGAAACCGGAGATGGGGCCGCTCGCGCTCGTTCTTTACGTCGCGGACAAGATCGAACCAGCCCGCGACTACCCGAGCGTGGGACGCCTGCGCACTCTGGCCAGCGAGGATCTACACCGGGCGGCCGAGGAGTCGTTGCGGCGCGCCATAGCCCACAACGAAGAGCGAGGTAAGGCCACGCACCCTGCGAGCCTCAAGATGCTAGATTGGCTGAAGGCCGATCACACCACGCAATCCAGGATAGAGAAGTAGCAGAGCGTAGAGGGTGAAGGCGAGAGCCACGAGGGCCACGACAACCTCGGCGGCTCCGCCGGACCTGACACCCCCAGGCAACAGCCTGAACGGCTTTCCCACAGGCCAAAGGAGCGGCACGCCGCGGGTGTTGAGCGCGTCGGCGAGGACGTGCGAAGCGTAGCCGGCGACGAGGGCGAGGAAGAGGTTCGGAAAACGTCCCAGGAACAGCAAGACCAGTAGCGAAAAGAGGAGAACACCGAACACTGAATGGGTAATGGTGCGATGGCCGACGGTCCTGACGAGCACGAAAGACGCCGTTCTCAGGGCCCAGCTCAAGGGCCGGCTCAGGAGGTCGAGCGTGGGATTTTTCAGCCGGCTCAGGCCGTTGCCCAGGGTGCTGCGCGGGTTGTCGATGTCGGGCAGCCAGGCGGCGGCGACGGCGGCAGGGTAGACGTAGGCGGGCGGGTCGGCCCCCGTGACGAGCGCGGCGCCGGCCAGGGCTGCGATCCCGAAGACGGCGTGGGTGGTGGCGTTCAATCCGGACGCAGTTTAGCAAGCAGTGTGGGGAAGCATTGACCTTCCCCACACCGCGGCTTCAGGTTTCAGGCATCAGGACTTGTCTGGGCAAAGAGCTGGACCAGAGGGCGATATATGCCACCTTGATGGTCCGACCGATCAGAAAAGTGCTGTCAGGCATCGGGGCTCGTTGCCGCGTACTGATGGCCCTCCCGGTCGGTAGCTTATTGGTTTCGAGGGACACTGTACCCTTGATTCGTAGCGTGGAGCATCGCCCGTAACGAGTCCCTCGCGAACCGACGCTGCAAGCGCCTGGCCAGCGGGTATCCCAGTCTCGTAAAGCGCTCCTCCCCCCTCTCGCCATGCTCGAGCAACGTTCCGTAGGCGAAGCCGCGCCTCACGAGACCGCCTTCGTCCTCCTCGATCGTGTACGAGATCCGGCACGGGTTCAAAGAGTGGAAGCCGTAATGCCTGGCCAGCACCGCGACCGTCGTCCCTACCTCGACCGGCGCGTCCGCGGGAACCAGCCTCGCCCATCCGACGTCGAACATCCTCCAGGAGTACAAGGCCACCACAGCCCGCTCGAACGTTTCCCTGCCTCTGCCGAGTTTGACGCGGTTGTAGTCTACTGCGAAGCCGAGGGGCGTTTTCGCGCCCTCGCGCGAGGCCCCAACTTCGTCGTAAGAGAACGGCGCGTCGCGCTGCGCATCGAGGAAGCGGACGATCCTCTGCGGAGACGGCTCGTCAAACAGGAACAAGCCGGCGCTCCGCGTCGCATAGGAACCTCACGCTAGGACCCGGAGGAGCCGAAGCCGCCTTCACCGCGGCCGTCGGCTGCCGACTCGAGGAACTCTACCTCGGCGAAAAACGCAGCGGCGGCACGTACGAGGACGAGCTGCGCGATCCTCGTTCCCTCCTCGATCAGGAAGGTCTCCTCGCGGTCGTGGTTTATAAGGGGAACCAGGATCTCACCGCGGTAGCCCGAGTCGATAAGGCCTGGCGTGTTGACGAGGGAGATCCCATGCCTCACCGCGAGGCCGCTGCGCGGGAGCACGAGCCCAGCGTAACCCTCAGGGATGGCGACCGCGATCCCTGTCCGCACCAGAGCCCGGGATCCCGGCGCCAGATCCACCCTCTCGACCGAACGCAGATCATAGCCCGCATCCCCGACATGGGCGCGCTCGGGCATCCCCGCCTCGGGGACGAGACGGCGAAAAGGGACTTGAAGCGGACGCTCGGAGCTCATCCGGAGAATGGTAGCACTGGAAGGTTTCAGGCTACAGGCAGCTCCAGCGATACGCCACCGCGCAAGACTAACACCGAGGCAATGCCCCTACATGACGGCTGACACCTGATGCCTGTAGCCTTCTGCTGTTATCCTTAGTTTATGAGTGAGCAGAGACGACGGTATCTCGTAACCTCGGCGTTGCCTTATGCAAATGGGCCTTTGCATGTAGGGCAGATCTCGGGCGCTTACCTGCCCGCTGACGCGTTCGTGCGTTATCTGCGAGCGCGTGGCGAGGACGTGGTCTACGCCTGCGGCACCGACGAGCACGGAGTGCCGATCACCCTGACGGCAGAGCGTGAGGGGAAGGACCCACAAGAGGTCGTCGACTACTGGTGGACCAACATGAAGGAGACTTTCGAGCGCTTCGGCATCTCCTTCGATAACTTCTCGCGCACCTCGACCCCGCTTCACGCGAAGAATACCCAGCTCTTCTACCGCAAGCTAAAGGAGGGCGGCTACATCTCGGAGGCCGAATCAAAGCAGATGTACAGCCCTACGGAGGGCCGTTTTCTGCCCGACCGTTACGTAGAGGGGATCTGCCCCGTGTGCGGCTACAAAGAGGCGAGGGGCGACCAGTGTGACAACTGCGGCTCGTGGTACGAAGCGTACGAGCTCATCGAGCCGCACTCCAAGGTCACGGGCGGACCTGTCGAGGTCAGGGAGACTACGCACCTCTACCTCGACCTCCCCCAGTTCTCCGAGAGGCTGAGGGAGTACGTCGCGGGACAGGAGCACTGGCGCACGTCGGTCAAGAACTTCATCCTCGGCATCATAGACGGCGGCCTGGAGAAGCGGCCAATAACGCGGGACATCCAGTGGGGCGTCCCCGTCCCCGAGCCTGGCTTCGAGGACAAGCGCTTCTACGTGTGGTTCGACGCCTGTATCGGCTACGTCTCCTCGACGATGGAGTGGGCAGAGAACATTGGGGACCCCGACAGGTGGAGGGAGTACTGGCAGGAGCCTGAGAGCCGGCTCATCCACTTTATCGGGAAGGACAACACGGTCTTCCACACCCTGATCTGGCCTGCCCAGCTCATGGGCGCAGCAGAAGACGGTGAGGAACCGTTTATCCTCCCCTACGACGTGCCTGCCAACGAGTTCATGAACCTGGAGGTCCTGGTCGACGGGGAGCGGCGGGCGATGCAGATGTCCACGAGCCGTAATCTGGCCGTCTGGCTGCACGAGGCCCTCGAACGCTTCCCCGCCGACCCTCTGCGTTTCTACCTGGCTTCGAACCTACCCGAGACGGGGGACGTGGTTTTCTCCTGGCGGGATTTCCAGAGCAGGGTGAACTCGGAACTGATCGGGAACCTCGGCAACTACATAAACCGCGTCCTCTCTTTTGCAGAGAAATACTTCGAAGGCGAGATCCCACGCCCTGAGGAGCTACCTGAAGACGCCGTGGCGATCCTGGAGGATTTCAGGGAGTTAGAGGCCCGCTACGAGGCAAAAATGCTCGCCCCAAGACCCCGCGAAGCGCTGGGAGAGCTCCTGGCGATGGGCAGGAGCGCCAACCGGTTCTTCGATGCTTCGGCCCCCTGGAAGACCCGCAAGGAGGACCCGGAGCAGACCCGCCTCACGCTCTATACCTGCTCCGTCCTGCTCGGCTCCCTCGCCTACCACGCAGCACCTTACGTCCCTGAGGCTATCGGGCGGCTAGAGGAGTTCTTCGACGGCCCCATAGCCCGGGTCTCGGACCTCGATGATCTGCCGAAGGGCTACCGCGCCGCGGGGGCTAAGCCTCTGTTCCGCAGGATCGAGGACGATGAGGTCGCGGCGGCCGAGGGGCAACTCTCCAGGGCCGTCCGCGGCGAGACGAGCTAGGCGGCGTCCGGGCCGGATCGCTCCCCTTTTTCGGACCTATGCCTTGCGGTTTTTGGTCGACACGGTATACGTGCCGTCGGGGAGTTCCCCAAGCTCGTAGTCGCCGAAGAGGATAGGGTCAGCGGTCCGCAGGCACAGGAAGATGCGGAGGGCCAGGTTGCGGATCTCGCTCTCCGCGTGCGCGTCGGCCCGCATCTCGATGATGTGCCTCAGGGCGCGCACGTTCCCCGTGAAGACCATCGGGGCCTCTGTCTCGTTCGGCAACAGGGAGCGCGCGGTCTGCTGCACCTTCTTTCTAGCGTCGGTCTTGAAGTCTGCGGAGAGCAAGCTCGCCCCGCCCTCCTGGCGCTCCAGCAAGAGTTCGGCCATCGCCTCGTACTCCTCCGCAGCCCTGTCGGCCCGCTCCTCGAAGAGTCTGTGCAACTCTTCGTCATTCTGGTATTCAGGGCGCTCCACAAAGCGAAGCACGGCTCCAGAGACGTAGCGCTGACTAACCTGAGAAAAAGCGGCTCCAGCCCTGTGCCGCACCAGTTCGTGTGTGACGCTGCGGCTGGTGCCGTAGAGCAGGAAGTTGAAGCTGGAGTGCTCCAGCACGCTACCGTGGCCCGCGGAGGTCAAACGCTCGATGTAAGCGGCGGCGTTCTCATTCGTCGTCCGCCGGGGTCCGAATGACATGTAACACGTCTGCCCAGCCGTCTTACAGAGTTGGGACGAATCCGGCAGCTTGGTGGGGTCGTCGAGGTACTCGGTGAAGCGGAGGTCTTGGTCGAAGCCTTCGAGGAACCCTCCGAGTCCAGCAACGTTGGTCTGGGGTTTCGCGAGAACGACGACTCCCGGTCTCTTGAGATAAGGGGGTCCCTGCTTTTGTATGGTGAACTTGCGAATGGATATTGGGGAAGCCGTCTTTGACGGCTCCGCCCAACTCTTCGAACAGTTGCCGCGCCCGCTCGGTGTTACGCTGCTCCGTGGTCTCCATGGGCTCCCTTCGCCATTGTGCCTCTGGAGAGCACCTTAGCCTATTTGGGCCGGTTCTACACGGCCTCAGAGAGGGCGCGGCGCAGGGTGCTGGCGTAGCGGCCGGTGCGGATGGTTCTCAGGGCTTTGATCTCGACCTGCCTGGCCCTCTCCTGGGAGATGCCAAGTTCTTCGGAGACCTCGCGCAGGGTTAGTGTCTCGCTGCCGTCGAGGCCGTGGCGCATCTCGATGATCCTGGCCTCCCGCTCGGGCAGAGACCTAACGGCCTCGATGAGCGCCCTCTCCCACTGGCCGACCTCGACTCGCGCGTAGTCGTCGCCGGAGCGCTCGTCAGGGAGCAACTCGCCAAACTCGGAGCCTTCTTCGGCGTTGATCTTCGCATTGATGCTGGAGATGGGCTGGCTGACCTCGCGCAGACGCCTGGCCTCCTCCGGTTTTACGCCGAGCCTCTCGACGAGCTCCTCCTCGGTCGCGTCGCGGCCGAGTTCGATGCTGAGAGCGTTCTCGGCGCGTCGCAGGCGGTAGAGCGCATCAACGACATGTGCGGGCAGACGTACGGTGCGGGCGTGGTCGGCGACGGCGCGGGTGACGGCCTGCCTTATCCACCACGTCGCGTAAGTGGAGAAGCGGTTGCCCATCTCGGGGTCGAACTTCTCGACGGCCCGGATCAAGCCTGCGTTCCCCTCCTGGATCAAATCCTCGAAGAGCACGCCACGCCCCCTGTACTTCTTGGCGATGGAGATGACGAGCCGCAAGTTGGACTCGATGAGCTTCTGACGGGCCCTCATGTCCCCCCCGCGGGCACGCCTGGCGAGAGCCTTCTCCTCACCCGCATCGAGCAACCTGCCACCCCGCACCCTGCCCAAGTACTGTGTCAGAACATCCTGTGCTTCCATCATTACGTCTCCCCTCACTCTTAGCTGGTCAGCATTTCAGCTTGTCTGCTTCCGCATGCGCGGGTCCTTACTGGCATGCTGAGAAGCGGAGGCGAAGCCGGAGCGTGCTGACTGGCTGATGTGCTTTTCATCATGCTGCTGGGTACGATCCCCCGACCCGTGGGCCTCCGTGGGTTACGAAGCGTTCCAGGATGCGCGGGTCGAGGCTGGATGTGATGTGCCACCTCCGCCCGCACGAGCAATCCAGCTCGAGGCGCCGCCGCTCACCCACATCGGACATGGCCGTCTCTTTGAGGGAGCGCAGGCAGCACGTAGGCAACGACCACACGTAGATCTCGTGCTCGGGCTCGCCTACGGGGAAGAGCGCGGTATCGGGCCTGAGGGCGCTCCGCCTCTTGCGCGCTTTGCGTTTTGCTTCTCCGCTCACCTTCGTTCTCCCTCCCTCTCCCATCGTGTACCAACCTTGACCCTACGCTGCTCCTCTACGCTCTTCGCGCTGTGCGAAGGCGTCCTCCTCGGGTTGCAGAGGCAGCGGCTCCCTCCACATCGCGCCGCATACCGGGCACTCGAACGAGTCGTCGAAGTGAAGGGCGCTGCGCCTGCAGCAGGCGGGGAGGTCCTCCTGGTAGACGACTTCCTCGCCGAGGGCAGCGATCCAGGCAAACCCACCCACTACGCGGCCCTCCCTGAGAGACGCCCGATCCACTCGCTCGCCTCCTCGCGGGTGAGCTCCCCTACAG
>DATDKO010000077.1:0-3061 GCA_036519935.1 Rubrobacter sp.
GGGCTCGTTGAGGCAAGGGTGGTCAAGATGGTAGCCCACGGGAGCGTCTCCACACTCCGGTGAGGGTCAGTGTATAAGGGTACGCGTTAACACGTGTTAATTCGAGGTCCTTGGGGAGTTAACCGATCTCGGGTGCGCTGCTGACGAACAGCGCACCCGCCAGGGGAGCACCGAGCGAGTGGGTAGCGCCTTCCTCGTCTGCGACGGTGATCACGCCGTCCACGCTGCGCACCTCTTCTACACTGAGCAGCCGTCCGGGGACGAGCCCGCGCTCTCCCAGGTAGGTCAGTAGTGGGGCGTTCTCTTGGCCTACCCGAGCTATGAGGACCCGTTGGCCGACCGCCGTTGCTGTGAGAGGGAAAGACCCGTCCGCCTCCAAGGTGCCGTCTGCCGCCGGGATAGGGTCGCCGTGGGGGTCGTAGTCGGGGTGTCCGAGTAGCTCTGCGAGGCGTTCCGTGAACCTGTCCGAGACGGCGTGCTCCAGCTTCTCGGCCTCCTCGTGCACCTCCTCCCACGAATAGCCCAGCAGATCCAACAGAAACGTCTCGATCAAGCGGTGGCGACGCACCAGCCTCAGGGCCTCGGAGAGTCCTTCTTCGGTGAGCGAGGCGCCATGGTAGCGCTCGTACTCGACTAGCCCCATCTCCCGCAGGCGCGCGAACATGTTGGTTACCGAAGCATAAGAGAACGAGAGCCTGTCGGCGACGTCCTTCGTTGAGGCCGCCCCCTCCTCGGCACACTCCCATATGGCCTTCAGGTAGTCGCCCACCGAGGACGAGGGAGAACGGGGCATCGTGGCGCCATCCATCTTGCCGCCAATATTAGTCGACCAAAACTCCTAAATCAAGGGCGTTATGGCTTGACTATTGGGGGGAACACGATTTACAGTTAGCCTTAACTAAACTTTGACATCGGAGAGGCCTGCCATGAGCGAACACAGCCCCAAGACCGCCGACAACGGCAACGGAATAGTCGAGGCCGTCCTGCCGGGGGAGACCGTCACGGCGAGAGCAGCGCACGCCTCGCTCAAGGGCCATCGTCGGGGGTTGGCCCGGTTGTGGCCATTCCTGGGGCCTGCCTTCATCGCGGCGGTGGCCTACGTTGACCCAGGCAACTTCGCCACCAATATCGCGGGAGGGGCGCGCTACGGGTATATGCTCCTTTGGGTGATCCTGACGGCGAACCTCATGGCGATGCTCATCCAGTCTATGTCGGCTAAGCTTGGGATCGCCACGGGCAAAAATCTGCCCGAGGTTTGCCGCGAGCGCTTCCCGAGGCCCGTGACGCTCGCGTTGTGGATGCAGGCGGAGGTGATCGCCATGGCAACTGACCTGGCGGAATTCATAGGGGCCGCGCTGGCCCTGAACCTCCTATTCGGCATTCCCTTGTTCCCGGCAGGGCTCATTACCGCCGTCGGAGCCTTCGGCATCCTGGAGTTACAGCGGCGGGGCTTCCGTCCTCTGGAAGCGGCGATCGCCGCCCTGGTCGGGGTGATAGTGGTGGCCTTCGCCTTCCAGATGTTCTACGCTCAGCCCGAGGCCGACCGCATCCTCGCCGGGCTCTTCACCCCGCAGTTCGCGGGCACCGACAGCGTGCTGCTGGCGGCGGGCATCCTGGGAGCGACGGTGATGCCGCACGTCATATACCTGCACTCGGCCCTGACGCAGCGCAGGGTGGTGGGCAGGACGGAGGAGGAGAAGCGGAAGATCTTCCGCTTTGAGCTGGTGGACGTGGTGATCGCCATGGCCATCGCCGGGGCGATCAACGCAAGCATGCTCATCATGGCCGCCGCCCTCTTCAACGCCGAGGGCCTCACGGGGGTTGGCGACATTGACCTCGCCTTCGAGGCCTTGGGCGAGCAGGTCGGCAGCACCTCGGCCATCCTCTTCGGCGTGGCCCTCCTCGCAAGCGGCTTCTCAAGTTCCTCGGTGGGTACGCTGAGCGGCCAGGTGGTCATGCAGGGTTTTATCAACCGGCGCATCCCACTGTGGCTCAGACGTCTCATCACGATGCTCCCGGCCCTCGTCGTCTTGGCCGTCGGCCTCAACCCTAGCCGCTCGCTGGTCCTAAGCCAGGTGGTCCTCTCCTTTGGCATCCCCTTCGCCCTGATCCCCTTGCTCATCTTCTGCCGCAACCGCAACGTGATGGGTACTCTCGTCAACCACCGCCTCACCACGACCATCGCGACGGTGGTGGTCACGCTGATCGTCTCGCTCAACGTGTTCCTGCTCTACCAGACCTTCTTTGCCTAGCTCGGATACCCCCCGCCCTCCGAGTACCCTTATTCAACGAAGCGCGTGGCAAGAGAATTCTTCGAACTTCGCCCGTACGGAGCTCTAGGAAGTTCATCCTTCAAGAAGGTGAAGAGGGGAGCCAGGGTCTAGTGCCCGGGGCGGTCTTGTAGTCGGCGCCCTTTCATGGTGTAAGGTGCAAGAAGCACGCGAGATAAGTGAGATCGTATTGAAGGCCTAGGATCGCTACCTGCCTTCCCAATAGACTTGGGTTAGCCTCCCACTCTACTAAAGTGCCGCCGGGCACGAACGCCCGGAGAAAGAGGAAAAAGCCTATGGTGCAGATACTCGAACGCCTCCAAGCACACTACGAGAGCCGCGAAATGCCGTTTGGCAAGGTCTACGAGTGGCATCCGGCCTCCGTAGCCCTTGAGTGCGACTGCGGCGAGAAGGTGACCCTTAGCGCTACCAGCACCACAACCACCTGTAGTGGGTGCGGCGCCGACCTGGGCACCTTCGTCAACGACATCAGAGAGCGTGAAGGCCGTTTGCCTGACAAGCTCACCCACCCCTGGTTCTATGATGCCAGGGAGCGCGCACAACAACACAAGCATGATGAGGCCGCTTATCCCGAAGGCTCGCGCTGGCGTTACAACGATATTACGGCGGCCAGCAACGAGGAGTAAGCCCAAGGAGAAGGACTCTCATGCGAGCAGAACAAACCGTCAACGAGATGGCGCAGGTGGTCCTGTGGAGGCAGGCGAGGACCCTGGCCCAGCGAACTGGAGAACCGCTCCTGGAGGCGCTGGAGGCCGTCGTTGAGACCCCGG
>DATDKO010000078.1:0-7664 GCA_036519935.1 Rubrobacter sp.
TGGAGTGCGCCGACGGCGCAGAGATAGAGTGCGACCTTCTCGTCACGGCCGTCGGCTGGACCGCGCCGACTTCGCTCGCGAACATGGCAGGAGACAGGCCGGTCTACGACGAGCGAGCTGCCCGCTTCTTCCCCTCGATCCTCCCGGAAGACGTTCTTGCGACCGGTGGTATCGCGGGCGACGGGACGCTCGACGAACTGCTCGCCCACGCGCGCGCCACAGGCCAGGAAGCTGCCAGGCGGGCCGCGAGGACCGCACGGCGGATGCGCGCCGGCATCCCACAGCGCGCGGACGAGCAGGAAGAGCCCGAGTCTGAGTCATCGCCGGTGGCGATCCCTGAGTTGCCGATCAGTGACCATCCCGCGCTGTTCCGCGGCAAGACGCACGGCATCGTGGACTACTCCGAGGACGTCACCTCCAAAGACCTCGTCGCCGCAGAGAGGGAGGGTTACGACTCCATTGAGCTGGTCAAGCGGTATACGACCGTGACCATGGGGCCGTCCCAGGGCAAGCTCGAGACCGTCAACGCAGTGGCGATCATGGCCGAGGCTACGGGGCGCACCATCGAGGAGACGGGGACCACCGTGTGGCGGCCCCCGTACAGCCCGATCACCCTTGGCGCCCTGGCCGGACGCGTCTTCGAGCCGGTGCGCTACTCGCCGATGCAGCCGTGGCACGAGCGTCGCGGTGCGAAGCCTCTCGTCGCGGGGGCCTGGATCCGGCCCGATCACTACGGCGACCCCGCCTCCGAAGTCCTCAACGTCCGTGAGAAGGTCGGCATCATAGACGTGACGCCTCTTGGCAAGTTCGACCTGCGCGGCCCCGACGTGCCCAGGCTGCTGAACCACCTGTACATCAACGGGTGGGACAACCTCGATGTTGGCGCGGTCCGCTACGGCGTGATGTGCCTCGAGGACGGCGTGGTCTTCGACGACGGCGTGACGGGCCGCCTCGGCCCGGAGCGTTACATAATGACGACGACGTCCTCAGGCGCTGCCGGCGCGTGGGAGTGGATCGACCTCTGGCTGCAGACTGCCCACCCAGGTTGGCAGATTCACGTCACCCCCGTAACCACGGCGTACGCGAGCATCAACGTCGCAGGACCCAAATCCCGCGAGTTGCTCCTGCGCCTGACCGAGGGCGTTGACCTCTCGCCTGACGCCTTCCCCTATATGCGGGTCCGCACCGGACGTATCGCTGGCGTGGACGACTGTTTCATGTGGCGCATCGGCTTCACCGGCGAGCTCAGCTACGAGGTCCACGTACCTGCCGCTTACGGGCTGCACATCTGGGAGACGCTCATGCAGCGCGGCGCAGATCTCGGCGTAGGACCGTTCGGTGTAGAAGCGCAGCGCATCCTGCGCCTGGAGAAGGGACACTTCATCGTGGGCCAGGACACCGACGGGCTCACGGGACCCTACGATATAGGCCTCGGCCGGATGGTCAGGCTGGACAAAGACGACTTCGCAGGCAAGCCCGAACTGGTGTGGCAGAGCGAGATCAAAGGCCGCCCGCGGCTCGTCGGCCTGCAACCGCACGACGGCTCGCTGGTCCCCCCGGAAGCGAGCCAGATCGTGGAGGGGGAAAACGAGATCGTGGGCCGGATAACGTCGAGCCGCATGTCGCCCACGCTGGGGCGTTCGATCTGCCTGGGCTTCGTCGCCCCGCATCTCACCACGCCGGGGACGAAGGTCATCGTGCAATTGCCTGGCGGAGAGCGTATACCGGTCTCCGTCACGCCGCACCACGCGCACTACGATCCCGAAGGGACGCGCCAGCGTGGTTGAAACAGCGCCCGTCGCCCGCAGCCCTATAGCGCAGGTCCCTCCCACGACCGTAGAGCACGGCTGGGAGGTCAGCGCCCGCCGCAGCGCCGCCGAACTAAAGATCACCGACTGCACCCCCCTCGCCAAGGTCCTCGTGCTGGCGTCAACGGTAGGCGAGCTAGCCCGCGCTCTAGGCGTCCCGTTCGGGCGCGCCGCCCGCGATGCGTACGAAACGCTCGTCGTTGGCTCGGGCCCGGGCGAATGGCTGTTACTCGCTGCACCAGGAACGAGCGCGGCGGTAAGAGAGCGTGTAGAAGAGGTGCAAGATGAGGGACTCGTCAGCGTCTTCGACGCCACGCACGGGCGGGCGCTCGTGCGTATCACGGGCTCGAGGGCGCCCGATCTTCTGGCGAAGGTCTGCGCCATCGATCTCTCAGAGGCGGTAACGCCCAACGGGGCAGCCTTCCGCAGCTCGGTCGCCAAGCTAGTCACGGACATCGTCCGCGACGACCGCGATGGGGAGATCTCCTACCTGCTGCATTGCGAGCGCTCCTCGGGTCAGTATCTCTTCGACGCTTTGATCGATGCAGGCGATGAGTTCGGCATAGAGGTCGACGGGTTCGTCGACCCCCGAAAAAGAGGAGACTAGAGAGAGCATGACGCTACCGAAGAACCTGGAGGTTGCCAGGAAGGCAAAACTGCAGCCGCTGAACGAGATCGCCGCCGAGATAGGCGTCGGGGAGCATCTCCTGGAGCCCTACGGAGAAGGCGTCGCCAAGATAAAGCTCGACGCCATCGAGGAGCTCGCCGACAGGCCGAAGGCCAAATATGTGGTGGTCTCCGCCATAACGCCAACCCCTCTGGGCGAGGGGAAGACGACGACCACCGTCGGCCTGGGACAGGCGTTCAAGCACATCGGCAAGACGGCGACGGTGGCGGTGCGCCAGGCCTCGATGGGCCCCGTTTTCGGCATCAAGGGTGGCGCCGCGGGCGGCGGCTACAGCCAGGTCGTGCCGATGGAGGATCTCAATCTGCATCTCACTGGCGACATCCACGCGGTCACTGAGGCCCACAACCAGCTCGCCGCCATGATCGACAACCACCTCTACCAGGGCAATGCCCTCGACCTCGAGTTGCAGAGCATTACCTGGCGACGGGTGATGGACGTGAACGATCGGGCCTTGAGGAATATCGTTGTGGGGCTGGGCGCCAGGACCGATGGCGTCCCGCGCCAGACCGGCTTCGACATCACGGCGGCCTCGGAGGCGATGGCGATCCTCGCGCTCTCCACCTCGCTTCACGACATGCGCAGCCGCTTCGGGCGGATAGTGATCGGTAGCGACGCCGACGGAAACCCTGTAACCGCCGAGGACCTCAAGGCCGCAGGTGTCATGACGGTCATCATGAAAGAGGCCATAAAGCCCAACCTCATGCAAACCCTGGAGAACACGCCTGTCCTGGTCCACGCTGGCCCCTTCGGCAACATCGCCACAGGCAACTCTTCGGTGGTGGCCGACCTGATCGGCATCAGGGGCGGCGACTTTCTCATAACCGAGGCAGGCTTCGGTGCGGACATGGGCGCCGAACGTTTCTTCAACATCAAGTGCCGCTACTCGGGGCTCGAGCCGGACGCGGCGGTGCTCGTCGCCACCGTGCGGGCGCTCAAGGCTCACTCGGGACGCCACGAGGTAAGGGCAGGCAAGCCCCTTCCCGAGGAGATGCAAAAAGAGAACCCAGACGACGTCCGCGCGGGCGTCGCCAACCTCAGAAAGCAGATCGAGAACATCCGCCTTCACGGCGTCTCGCCGGTGGTGGCGATCAACGCCTTCCCCACGGACCACGAGTCGGAATACGACATCATCAGGGAGGTCGCCGAGGAAATGGGCGCGCGGGTGGCCGTATGCAACCACTTCTCGGATGGCGGTGCGGGCGCCGTGGAACTCGCCGAAGCGGTCGCCGAGGCCGCCGAAGAGCCGACCGAGTTTGAGCTCCTCTACCCTGATGAGGCTCCTTTGAGGGAGAAGATCGAGACCATTGCCAAGAAGGTGTACGGGGCGAGAGGTGTGGAGTACGACCTGAGAGCGAGTCGCCAGCTCGATTCCTACGAGAAGAACGGCTTCGGCGAGTTGCCCATCTGCATGGCCAAGACCCATCTATCCATCTCCTCCGATCCTTCGCTCAAGGGGGCCCCCACGGACTGGACACTCCCGGTCAGGGAGGTCAGGGCGTCGGTGGGGGCCGGATTCGTCTACCCTATCTGCGGGGACGTTCGCACGATGCCCGGCCTGAGCGCCACCCCAGCCGCCGAGGGCATAGATATAGACGAGAACGGCGAGGTAGTGGGGTTGTTCTGAGCGTCGAGCTGCGGAGGATTACGATCAATGTGTTATCTATAAATGAATTGCAGGCGGCCGACCGCGCGGCGGCCGCACGGAGGTGAGGAGAAGATGCAGCTACCCACGCGAGCTTCTTACGTCGTTATCGGGGCCGGGGTTCATGGTCTGAGTACGGCCTGGCACCTGGCGAAAGAATTGAAGGCCAGGAGGCTCGGCTCGGGCGAGGACGTGATCGTGTTCGACAAGACAGGCGTCGCCGCAGGGGCCTCAGGAATCGCCTGCGGTGTGATTCGCAACAACTACTTCCAGCCAGCGATGCGCAAACTGATGGCCCATTCGGTCTCCATCTGGGAGTCGGACCAGGAAGCGTTCGCCTACCATCCCGTTGGCTACATGCAGATCTCACCCGAGTTGATGCACGACGACGTGGTGCAGATCTATAAAGAACAGCAGGCGATCGGCTACCCCTCTACTCTCGTCGAAGGAGAAGAGGAGTGCCGCTCCTACATGCAGAACATCTTCCACGACTGGCAGGCCGAGAACATCACGAGCATACTGCACGAGCACCGCGGAGGGTACGCTAACAACAAAGCCTCGATAAGGGCCCTGGCCGCCAAAGCCCAGGCCGAGGGAGTGCAGATCCACACCGGGGTCAGGGTTACGGGATTTCGCATGGAAGACGGATGGGTGAGCGCCGTACAGACGGATGAGGGCGTGGTCGGCTGTGATCACCTCGTCGTGGCCGTCGGCCCGTGGATCAGAGACATCTGGAGGATGCTCGACCTGCCCGAGAGGATCACCGTCAAGGGTCCTGATGGCGAGCTATACCGCGACCGTGAGATGTGGACGTACTGGTCGCTGCAGGAGGGCGTGCTGGGGGTCGAGCCGAGCTTCCTTACGGACAACGAAGGCGGCATGCCGCCGGTGATCCACGTAGACACCGACGCCCCACTCTACGACGAAGACGGCGGGCTCGTCACGGACGAACTCTGGGGAATCTACTACAAACCGGACTTCTACTTCAACGGGGTACAGGGCGGCGCCACGCCACACGTGGTCGACCAGCCAGCGAGCGAGGTCGCAGTCGACCCCTACGGGCCCGAGAGCCCCAACTTCGTGGTGGGAGAAGACTTCGCCAGGATGTGGACCTCGGCGCTCGCGCACTGCCACGGGCGCTTCGAGGGCAAGGGCTCCCTGTTCTCCAGCGAGCCCTCGGGCGGTATCGGGTGCTTCACCCCCGATAGCTTCCCCGTCTTCGACACCTTCAGGAACAATGCCTACGTCATCGCCGACTCCAACCACGGCTACAAGATGATCGGGGTCGGCGCGCTGGTGGCGAAGGAGCTTATGGACGAGCCGCAGGAACTGCTGGAACCTTTCCGTTTCTCCCGCTACGAGACCGGAGAACTGCACCCAACGAGCAACTCACCCTTCCCATGGAGCTGACACAGGGAGGCTCCGAAGAGCCGCAAGGGCCATACCCTCGAGGACACCGGGTAGACACACCCAGGATCGAAAACGCCGTAAGAGAGTTACTAATAGCCATAGGCGAAGACCCGGAACGGGAGGGCCTCAGAGGCACGCCGCGCCGCGTCGCCGAAGCCTACGCGTTCCTCTTCGCCGGGCTTGCCGATGACCCAGCCAGGCACCTTGACGTCGGGTTCCAGGAAGAACATCGCGAGATGGTCCTGGTCAGGGACATACCCCTGTATTCGCTCTGCGAACATCACCTCCTGCCGATGGTCGGCAAGGCCCACGTGGGCTACATACCAGACGGGAAAGTCGTAGGCTTGTCCAAGCTGGCCCGGTTGGTGGAGGGTTACGCCCGTCGCCCCCAGCTCCAGGAGCGTCTTACCGCCCAGGTCGCCGACGCCATCCACGAGAGGTTGGGATCTCGCGGCGCCATCTTCGTCGTCGAGGCGGAACATCTGTGCATGACGATGAGGGGCGTGCAGAAGCCGGGGAGCGTTACCGTTACAAGCGCCGTGCGCGGCATCTACGCCAGAGACCCGCGCACCCGCCAGGAGGCCATGAGCCTCATAACCGCCCATCGCTAGAGAGAACTCTCTCCTCCCCGCCCCGCGCGAGAGTCTCCGTGGCGGAAACCCCGTGGCCGCGTAGCCGAGGGGAATGTGTATACAGCAACTATAGGTGCACGCAGGTTTGGCCTATGTGATACTAACACGGGTCGTGGGAGTGAAAGAAACGAACCTCAGGCGGGAACTTGCCATATTGACGGTTCTTGGGGGGGAAGAAGCGGTGGAGGATGGGGGGTTGGGGGTCGTCCGGATCGCCGATCTTATCGGAAGGGAGAAGAGTCAAGTATCGCGGACGCTCAAAATACTGGCCGAGAGTGGTTTCGTCGATCGTGATACGGAGACGCTTCGGTACAGGCTGGGTTGGAGGTTCTTCGCGCTCGCGGCTGGCGCGGGCGAGCAGAGGTTGCTCAACGTCGCGCCAGCGCTACTCGAGCGGCTCGTAGAGAACGTCGGCGAGACGGCCCACCTTTCGGTTCTGCAGGGAGTGGAGGTTCTGACGGTGCTCTCCGAGTCTCCGCCCCACGCCGTCAAGGCGGATGGCTGGGCCGGCCGCGCGGTCCCTATCTATTGCACCTCGTCGGGGCGGGCCCTTCTCTTCGACCATGACCACGAAGCTCTCTCCAGCCTTCTCTCGGGCGTCGAGTTCCGTAAGTTGAGACCTGGCACCGTTCGCAACATCGAGGAGTTAGAGGGGAGCATCGCCCTCGCGAGGGAGCAAGGTTACGCCCTAGTGGATGAGGAGTTCGAGTTCGGCCTGGTCGGTGCTGCGGCGCCGGTCAGGGATTTCAAGGGACAACTCGTTGCGGCGCTCAACGTCTCGGCGCCCAAGTTCCGTCTCGGTGGGCGGCTGGAGAGCGCCGGAAGGGAGGTCAAGAAGGCCGCGGATGAGCTCTCCGCCTTGCTCGGCTGGTCCTCCGGTCCTGGCGATGGCACCGGAGTGTCCTGATATGCTGTGCCGCTCCGTGCGATTCGCGAATCGCTCGATCAACGAAAACCGGTGGATAGTGTAGAGTACCGTCGTGGTTAGACGCCGGTCGGAGAGGCGGGGGCAGGATGAGCAGCTTTCTAGAATACATAACTCTTAGCTGGGATCACGTGCTCGAACTGGCCATCGGGCACGCTATAGTCGTTGCCATATCGCTGCTTATCGACATCGTGATAGGGGTGTCGCTGGGCGTTCTGGTGTACCGCAGAGAGCACGCCGCAAACGTAGCGCTCGCGATCACCTCCACCTTCCTTACCATCCCCTCTTTCGCGCTGTTCGGCCTTTTCATCCCGATCTTCGGCCTCGGCTACTTGCCGGCGGTCGTCGCGCTGGTCATGTACGGGCTGCTGCCGATCCTGCGCAACACTGTTGCCGGTCTGCGCTCTGTGGACCCCGCGATCGCGGAGTCCGCACAGGGAATGGGCATGAACGCCAGGGAGCGGCTCTTGCGCATCGAGCTGCCTCTGGCGTGGCCGGTCATCATCACCGGGGTGCGCGTGTCCACGATGCTCCTAATGGGCATCGCGGCGATCGCCGC
>DATDKO010000079.1:0-7833 GCA_036519935.1 Rubrobacter sp.
CTTCAATGAGCACTTCAAGAGCATCTTCGAGGTACATGAGCAGGTTCCCACCAAGGGCAGGGTCAACACCGCCCGCTTCGCTCTTGGGGCAGTGTTGGTTTACCAGTTGGCTCTACTCTACCGTCATGAGCGAAACTCGGAACTCAATCGTGTACTCAAACCGTTTCTCAGAGCTGCTTGATGAATTATGACCGGACCTCAGTTAAGTGCGTGGAAGGTAAATTCTCCGAAGTTCGGGTGTACGGAGTTCAGCGCACAAGTTCGAGTCCGAGGATCCTAAGAGGGGCCGGAGATACCGTCCGGCGTCCTCCTTCTGGACGAGGGCGCAGACGCAAGAACACCCATGTCTCTAAACGCGACCTAGGGTATCCTTGATGGCTTCCTCCAAGGGCAGCGCATTGCCCCTTGCCCACGCTGCCGCGAACGTTTCCTCCCCAAGCACCGCGCGGGCTGCAGTCACGGTACGGTCGTTCTCGGCGCGTTTGGCCGGTGGGAGCGGCCAGCCCTTATCCTCGCGCAGAGCAGCGGCTGCCCCACATAGCTGCGCTGCCCGTTCCATCCTCCCTTGCGCGACCGCTACCCGGGCCAGCCCCTCCAAGCAGATTAGGATGGTATGGTTGAGGCCCATACGCTGTCCTAGCTTCAAGCTCTCTTCGTAGGACCTCGACGCCCGCGTGTACTCACCCGACTCGCACGCCACACTTCCGAGGCTGGCGAGCGTGCGCGCGGTGCCCCACGCGTTCTCCGTGCCACAAGCCAAAGCCAAGCCCTCTTCCAGCAGCGTTCTCGCGCGCCCGAGATCCCCCTGCCCGCGCACCGCGTCAGCCAGGGCGCGGATGCTCCAGGCGACGCCGAACGTATTGCCGAACTCACGGGCCAGGTCGAGGGACTGCTCGTGCAGGGTCACCGCGCGATCGTAGTCTCCCTGCTCGTAGGCCACAAACCCAAGCTCGCGCAGTGAAGCACTCACGCCTTTTTTATGGCCCATATCCCGATACACGCTCATGCTCTCTTCATGCAGCGCCACCGCATGATCGTAATCCCCTTGCGCCATGGCCAGGATACCTGTTACCTGGAGCAGGTACGCCCTAGTGCGGGTGGGCAGCTCGTGCCCAGATTCTCTGGTTCGGTCTTCCGCTCCGTCCACCGCCAGGATCGCCTCGAACCACTGGCGTCCTTCACTCAGGTAGCTGCGCTCGATCCAGAACCACCACAGCGCTATTGCTAACCGCGCTCCCGTTTCCACCTCCCGGTTTTGCACGGCCCAGCGCAGCACTGCTCGTAGGTTGTCGTGCTCTACCTCCAGCCGTGTGAACCCCCACCACCACTCTACCTCGTCCCACCGCTCAGAGGCTTTAAGTTGCGCGGCCTCTGCCAGCTCCAGGTAGTACATAGCGTGTTTCCGTTGCACCTGCTCCGCCTCGCCGCTCGACTGCAGGCGCTCCGCGGCGTATTCCCGGATAGTTTCGAGCATAGTAAAGCGCGCTTGCTCGTCCACTTCTTGGCGCAGGGAGGATTCGGATCGGGATTCCAGTAGGCTGTTGTCCACCAAAGATGCCAATGTCTCCAAGACGCTATTCTCCCCCCGCTCGTCGTCCTCCGAACCGCCGACGGCCTCCACCGCTTCCAAGCTGCAGCCGCCAGCGAAGATGGCGAGGCGGCGAAACAACGCCTGCTCGCCAGCACCGAGGAGATCATAGCTCCAGGTTACCGCGTCGCGCAGCGTCTGCTGACGCTTGGGCAGGTCACGTGCTCCTCCCCCGAGTAGCTGTAACCGGCGATCCAACCGGTCGAGCAGCGCCTTCGGTGGGAACAGTTTGACCCTTGCGGCCGCCAACTCGATCGCAAGCGGCAGCCCGTCCAGCTTCTGGCAGATCCTTGCCACGGTGATGGCGTTCGTGGCGGTTAACTCGAAGTTCGGTGTTACGGCTCGAGCGCGCTGGCGGAAGAGTTCCACCGCTGGTGAGTGCTGCAGGCCGTCCGCCGGTGACTGTAGCGCCGCGTCGGGAACAGGCAGCGGAGGCACCGGGAACTGATGCTCACCACCGAGGCGCAGCGGCGCCCGGCTCGTCACCAGCACTGTCAGCTGCGGGCACGCCCCCACGAGGGCGGCCACCGCGGCAGCGGCCGCCAGTAGCTGCTCGAAGTTGTCGAGAACCAACAGCATTCGCCTGTCCCGCAGATGCCGCTCTAAGGTCTGCTGTGGCGCCTCACCCGCCACCTCCTTGATCCCAAGCGTCTGGGCGAGGACCGAAGGAAACAGAGTGGCGTCCCGTAGGGGAGCCAGGGACACGAAGGCGAACCCGTCTGCGAACGCCTCGCCCGATCGCCCGGCCACCTCTAAGGCCAGTCGGGTCTTGCCGACGCCGCCGGGACCGGTCAGGCTCAACAGGGGCACGTCCTCGCGCAGCAGGAGGCGCGCGACGCTCGTCGCCTCGTGATCTCGCCCGATCAAAGGCGTGAGCGGCCTCGGGAGATCATAGGCCGAGGTTTGAGTCGTGCGGCGGGACGAGGAGCCGCGTCCCGCCGCCTCGAACCGGGCAAGATCCTGCCCGGTCAACGCCAGGGCTTCCGCCAGCTTCTGCACGGTGTACCTGTGAGGACGACGGCGCTCTCCGCGCTCGAGCAGGCTAATGGCCTGGGGGGTCAGACCCGTCCTTCCGGCCAGGTCCTCTTGGGTAAGGTTGACTGAGTCGCGGTAGCTTCGGAGTAGGTCCCCGAACGTGCTTCCCGTACTTGCCTCCACTTCCCTTGCTTCCCAACCCTGGACCGTTCACACAGCCTCATGACATCGTAACACGCCCTTATTCGGGAGATTGTTTGTGTGTTTGTTTGGGTTGTCGCTGGGAGCGGCGAAGCGCTAGGGGCATGATCTTGACAGGACTTAACGCCCGAAGCGCGAGTAAGGAGAAAGAGCGTGAACCATTATTGCGACATCTGGTTCTGGAGGGCCTCGGATCAGGCGGCAGTGGCGCAACACCTCACGGGTCGGACCCAGATGACCGGTGAGCCAGATACACCGCAGCACGCCGGCCTCCTCCGATCGGCCTTACTATCGATGCTGCGCATGACAGGGCTGGTGGAGCAGCCGGTAGAGACGAGACCACTCGAGCGGGAGGAGACCCCGGTACGGGAAAGCTGTGACTGTGGTGGCGAGCAGTTCCAGTACCGAGAGGCTGTACTCGACGACGGAGAATGGGTTCTCCGATGCCCCGAGTGCGGACACCTGGATCGCCTGCGCTGGCTCTCAGAGGAGGCCCGGCGTCTCGTGCTGGGAGTGGCGCAGCGGAGGCGGCGGCTGTGGCTGAGGCGGGAGGTGAGGTCATGATTCGAGTGTAGGGGTTTCTGCGAACTTCGCCATAACGGAGTTCTCCGAAGTTCGTCAAGAAAGATGTAATAAATACTGCATTTGAGTGATACGCCTGCCGCGATACGGGAGTATGGTGCCCATGTGAGATGGAAAGGGATGGCTCACCGAGGTAGTGGGTCGGGAAGGAGAAGACACGTGTCTACGCAAGAGAGCAAGGCGCTGGCGCGCCGCGTCTTAGAGGAGATATTCAACAAAGGGAACCTGGACGCAGCGGATGAGCTCCTCGCACCCGACTACGTGGACCATGATCCGGCCATGCCCGAGGATATTCATGGCCCCGAAGGGTTCAAGGAATACGTCGACGCGTACCGCTCGGCGTTTTCTGATCTGCACGTCGAGATCGAAGATCAGATCGCCGAGGGGGATAAGGTGGTTACGCGCTGGACTGGCACCGGCACCCACGATGGGGAGCTTGCGGGCATCCCTCCTACCGGCAACCGCGTGAGGTTTCCGGGGATGGAAATTGTGCGCATCTCCGACGGCAAGCTCGTGGAGGGCTGGGAGGGCTATGACATGATGAACCTGATGCGGGAGCTGGGCGTTATGTAGCCCCGTTGGCACGTGGGGTCGGGGGCACAGCGCTTCTGCCCTTCTTCTTGCCCTTATTCACCGGAGTGCGTGGAAGTGGAATTCTGCGAACTTCGTGTTGACGGAGTTCTAAGAAGTTCGCCAAGATATTTTCGTGTCTATCCCATATGGGGGATGCGCGTAACCCGAGCTACAAGATATAGTGTCTGACTCTACGATAGCCCAACGCCAGGAGAGGGAAGATTGGAGCCGAACCTACCGCTGGGGTACCGTCTCCGGCGCGACCCGGACCTGTTGCTCTTGCTGAGGCCCGACGGCTCGGTGGCGGCCGCCTTCAGCGTCAGGGGGGCCAACGAGGAGGCCGTGGAACTGGCCGCGTGGGAGGACCGAGGGGGAGGAGATCCTTCGGTTCTCGCGGGACGCCGCGGCGGCGGGAGGTCGCGCGATCGATGTCGCTGAAGGTCTTGCTAGAAGATCTTGCTAGGCGTCTGACCGCCTCTGGCCGTCTCTGGCCGCCTCGCCCGCCCGGATGAGCGCCGCCATGATGCCCGCGCCCAAATCGCGCCACTCCCGGTAAGTCTGTGTACAGCTGGGTGTGAACGGGGAGCCTTCGAGCGCGGAGAGGGCCTCCTCGTCGCTCTCGGGCACCTCCCTCCACTCCAAGCCCCCGAGCGCGGGGTTGTACCAGCGCATCATGTCCCCGCGATGGTCCACCACAGAACCCTTTCGCCTACCGCCATGATGCCAGCCGGCGAAGCCTCGCGCATCCTCCCGGTCAGGGCTCCGGCCCTTCCTCTTGCCTTATTCACCCAAGTGCGGGGAAGAGGAATTCTCCGAAGTTGATATCCACTAGCCCGCATAGCCTCCCCCTATCCGGGCGGAGAATGGCCAATTGCCCCGCCTTGCAGCGTATTGCCAGTACAAGATATGTGAGCAACGAATAAATATTCGTTGCGGCGAGAATAGCTGTTGGCACCTTGGCCAGATGCCTACCACGTTGCTAATAGCCTTTCGCCCCCGACTTTCACCCCCTGACTCACGATAGCCCTTGGGTCGCTATGCTACTCCTATGCTAGTCCCTCCGCGCGTAGCGTTAATCCTCAAGATATCTTCACGCGACTCAGATCGTGTTGTCCAGATTCACCTCAAGAGTGATCACCCGGCTGGATATATCGTGCATCGGCGGAAGGCTGATATCCCTGACATGCTGTCTCCTCTAAGTGAGTGGAGAATCAAATTGCGAATCTAGTGAGGGGGTGGGTCACGAAGACCGGATCGGCTATTCTCCCACCCGCACACCCCCTCGAAAAATCCGCCGCCAATTTCAGGGATATAAGCATACATCGCTTGCCTCCCACTAGTAGATGAGTCGTCGAGCGTACGTCTCCAGAAATAGCCACCTGGCATATAGCCGGGCCGACTTAGCTTGAAATGAATGGGCATGTGGCCGATGGTTTGCCCGCATCCAAGTTAGTACGATCGTTAATAAGCGCTGGCGCTCCGGCGTCACGAGAAAGGCTAATCCGCTGCGAGGCGGTGGCGCAAAGCCTAGGGCCTCACTTCAAGAGAGGCAGCCGGGCTACCGAACGGCGGGGGGGCATCACTAGCCCACAAGGAGAACCCCACCCTTGAGTAGAGAAAGGAGTAGGTCATGATCGAAAGTGCGCTAAGCAAGCTGAGGTGGATGGACAATTCCTGCCTCTACTTCTGACCCTTGGACTGCTGCTTCTTAGGTTGGGACTGAAGTTCGGTGTGGATATCGATGAAAATACCGCAAAATGAATAGAAATACTCACGCCCCGAGCCCTTCTAGATAACGCCCAAATAACGCCCCCGGTACGCTGATACCGGCGAGGAGTACACAACGAGCAAAGGAGTATGAGCAGATGATCAACAAGAGAAAACTGGAGAGGATAAGGAGATGAGACGCTCACAACTTTTCACTACGCTAAGCATCCGCGCTACGCTTGTCTTCTTAGCTCTGGTAGTTTCGGCAATGGCGCTGGTTATTCTTGGGACGAAACCGGCCCAGAGCCAGCAGGCTCCCGCGCAGCCGCTCTACGAGGTGCATGATCTGGGCACGCTCGGGGGTGTTGCAGTGAAGGCCTAGCCATCAATGACGCTGACAAGGTGGTCGGACGCGCGAATTCGAGCGATAACCCTAACTACAGTAGTGCTTTCCTCTACAGCGATGGGTGATGGAGAACCTCAACAGCCTTATCCCTGCCGACTCCCTCTGGCACCTCGCTTTTGCCACAGATATCAACGACGCCGACAAGGTGGTCGGGTCCGGGGGTACCGCGGTGAGGAGCATGCCTTTCTCTACAGTGACGGACAGGTGAGAGACCTGGGCACGCTCGATGGGTTCGACGACTACAGCTATGGCAGGGCCATTAACAACGCTGACGAGGTCGTCGGGCTCTCGGGTGATATCGAAGGTAATGAGCGTCCCTTCCTCTACAGCGATGGGGTAATGAGAGATCTCAACAGCCTTATCCTTGTCGACTCGGGCTGGGAAATCGTCAACGCCAACGACATCAACGACAACGGCTATATCGTTGGACAGGGTAACAAAGACGAGCAGGCTCGTGGCTACCTCCTGACGCCGGTGCCGTACTTTGACGGTGTCTATCAGCCGGTAGACAACCTGCCCACCCTCAACAAGACCAAGCCCGGCAAGACCATACCCATCAGGTTCAGCCTCGGTGGTGACAAGGGCCTCGACATCTTCGCCGATGGCTACCCCAAGTCGGAACCCATACCATGCGACTCCACAGCGACGGTCGACGGCGTAGAGGAAACCGTCACCGGCAAGGGTGGCCTTTCTTACAACGCGAGCACAGACACCTACGAGTACGCCTGGGCGACCAGCAGCACATCAAGCGGCTGCAGACAGTTCGTGATGAAGTTGAAGGATGGCACGGTCCATCGAGCGAACTTCATCTTCAGGTAGAGCATCTAAGGGAGGGCCGGTGCGGCAGAGCCCGGCCCTCCTTCTTGCCTCATTTGCCGAAACTCGTAGAAGGTACGTCCTCGGAAGTCGATATCCGCGACCCTAGGTAAACTGTTACCGCCGGGACGAGTACGGCGTATCTCCCAGAGTCAATTCTCGAATCGCGAGAGGCAGGGTGAGTCTTGATCTAGTATAGTAGAGCGCACGCCGAACGGAGGGGTCCAAATGAGACGATTCTTGTTGTTGCTACTAGTGCTTGTAGTGGGGGGGGCGTGTGCCCCGGAGGTGCAACAGGACGTAAGTCTCAGCGCCAATCTCGAGGAACGCCGGATGGGTTTTGATGCTCTCTGTCAGCATCTTAAGTTCGAGGCGATAGACCGGATCGTGTATCCCGGTCAGCAGCCGCCGGTGGGCCATCTGCACGATCATTACGGTACGCTTGCGGAACCTGACGCAACCCTCTCTCAGATGCAGCAATCCACCAGTGCTTGCAACAGGCCCGAGGACACAGCCGGCTACTGGGTGACCGCGGTTATGAAACCTGACGGGACACCGCTTCCTGCGACGGAAATGAAAGCTTACTACCGCACCGCCGTACCCGCGAGCAAGGTCAAACCAATCCCGTCTGGCCTAATGATAGTCGCAGGCAACCACGCGGCCACAGCGGCCAACCCTCAGTCTACCAGCGTAGTGCATTGGGACTGTAAGAATGAAGTGACGGGCGAGGTGACCGGGCCTTGGGTGGAGCCGCACCAATGTGAATCCACCGATGCCAAGCCGCGCCTGAAAATTAGGTTCCCACAATGTTGGGATGGCAAAAGGTTAGACTCCCCAGACCACAAGGCGCACACGGCCTACCCCAAACGCGTCAATGGAGTGTACAAATGCCCCAGCACACACCCTGTGGCTATCACGCGCCTCGGGTTGCAATTTAACTTTCCTGCTGAAGGTGATCCCGGATGGGCTGACATGGAGACTGTCA
>DATDKO010000080.1:0-7606 GCA_036519935.1 Rubrobacter sp.
CTTCTGAAGGAGCGGGTGCGGCGTCTGGAAATAGAGAATGAGGAGATGAGATCTCATCTGGCCACCGCCATGGAGCAATTGGAGCTACCCCGCCTCTTCCTCGTAGAGGCGGAGCACGAGTTGATGTTGCGAGAGGCTGAACTGCGATGGGTGCGCGGGATCGTAGAGGAGATCGAGACCGGAAAGCTAGGCGGTCTGTCGGAGTGGCGCTCCCTTCATTCAGAGCAGGGCCCGATGGGTGTTGCCGAAGGTGGAGAGGAGAACGATGTCTGAGAGAGTCGGACTACCCCGATGGCTCAAGCTCGCCAATCCTGTGATCGTGGCCTTGCAGCGCCGCGGGGTAGTGATCGGCACCATGTGGTTGCTGTCGGTGCCTGGCCGCAAGAGCGGCAAGCTACGCACGACTCCTGTTTCACCGCTGAAGGTGGCCGGAGAACGCTACGTCATCGCCGGTCTCGAAGGAGCAGATTGGGTGAAAAACGTGCGGATCGCAGGGTGGGGGATCTTGGCGCGAGGCCGAGAGCAAGAGCGCGTAAACCTTGTCGAGCTGCCGCTTCAGGAGCGCGCCCCCGTCTTGCGAGAGTTCCCGAACAGTGTGCCGCATGGAGTCCGGTTTTTTCGGCAACTCTACGGTATCTCCGGCACTCCAGAAGAGTTCGAAGCGCTGGCGTCCCGATGTCCGGTGTTCCGGGTGGAGGAGGCTAGACCGTGATCTGAATAGAGAGGACCCCGGCGGGTGCTGCAACACCTCATGCCGGGGGTCGGAATCCCCGAGTAGTAGGCCCGCGCAGGGCGAGACCCGTTACCCGAGACATGCAACCTCAAGGATAACAGGTCGAAGCTCCGCGGTAGGAATGGCCGGCGCGCATTCGCCGACGGCCACAACCAGAAAGGACCTTTCGACCCGATGAACCGCGAAACCACCACACACTACCAGACCGACGAAGCGAAGATACTCGCGCTCTTCGAGAACCTGCTCGAGGACTGGGGCAGAGGCGACGGCGAGGCTTACGGCTCCCGTTTCACGGAGGACGCCTACTACATCGCCTTCGACGGGACGCGCACCAGAGGACGCCGGGAGATCGCAGCCTCACACCAGCGACTCTTCGACAAGTTCCTCAAGGGCACGCGCCTCACGGGCCGCGTCCTTAGCATCAAGTTCCCGAGCCCTGACGTGGCCCTCGTCCACGCGACCGGAGGCACGGTTATGCGGGGCAAGACGAAGCCTTCGCCGGAACGGGATTCGATCCAGACCCTCGTCGCCGTGCGGGAGGGCGCCGAATGGCGCTTTGCCGCGTTCCATAACAGCCGCGTTCGTCCCATAGGCAGCAACGCGGCCACGTTCCTACTCTGGGCAGTTACCGACAGGCTCTGGCGTATCTTCGCGCCAGGGAAGGAGGGCGCATGAGCCGCGCGAAGAGGGCCCTGATCATCGGCGGGGGCGTTGCCGGGCCGGTGGCCGCGATGGCGCTAAGGCAAGCTGCAATAGACTCTGTCGTCTACGAGGCGTACGCGGGTGGCGCGGACAGCGCCGGCGCCTTCCTCACTCTCGCCAGCAACGGCATGGACGCTCTGCGCGCCATAGACGCCCACCATCTCGTGCTGGCCGAGGGCTTCCCCACGCCGCGCATGACGATCCAGAACGGCACCGGCAAGCATCTCGGCGACGTCCCCCTCGCCGGGAAGCTGCCCGACGGTACGGTCAGCCAGACCCTCAAGCGGGCCGACCTCTACCGGGCGCTGCGCGACGAGGCGGTCAGGCGCGGCGCACGCGTCGAGTACGGCAAGCGGCTCGTGGGTGCGGAGACTACGCAGGACGGCGTCGTGGCGCGGTTCGAGGACGGCACCGAGGCCGAGGGAGACCTCCTGATCGGGGCCGACGGCATCCACTCCCGCACCCGCCGCATCATCGATCCGTCGGCGCCAGTTGCCCGATACGTTCCCGTGCTCAACATCGGCGGATACGCCCGCGGCGTGACTGTCCCGGCCGAGCCGGGCATGTTCCGCATGGTCTTTGGCAAGCGGGCGTTCTTCGGCTACGCAGTTCATCCTTCCGGCGACGTGTGGTGGTTTGCCAACCCTCCGCGCGCCGACGAACCCACGGGTGCGGAGCTCGCCGCCATCCGTACCGAGCAGTGGAGAGAGATGCTGCTCGACCTCTTCGCCGAAGACGCCACGCCGGCCGTCGAGATCATCCGTTCCACCCCCGGAAGACTCGCCGGTTGGGCCACTTACGATCTTCCCTCCGTCCCGACCTGGTACAGGGGGCCGATGGTCATCATCGGGGACGCGGCGCACGCCACCGCCCCTTCCTCGGGACAGGGCGCGTCCATGGCTATCGAGGACGCCGTCGTGCTCGCCAGGTGCCTGCGCGACCTGCCTGATGTCGGGCAGGCTTTCGCTGCCTACGAGCGGCTGCGCCGCGCCCGGGTGGAGCGTATCGTCGCCCACGGTGCGAGGACGAGCAACAGCAAAGCCGCCGGCCCCGTCGCCCGGGTGCTGCGAGACCTGATGATGCCCATGGTCTTGAAGCGTGTCGCCAACGGCGGATCCCTCGCGTGGATGCACGACTACCACATCGACTGGCACGAAAAGGTGGCTTGATGCAAACCGGCGTGCGGAAGGTCGATCCTTCCGCACGCCGGGGTTTCAGGTCTCAGGCTTCAGGATTGCTCCGAGGACGGACGTTTCGTAAAGGCACCCTCGAAATCTTGACTGCTCTAGCGAGCTCCCTCACCGTCCGCCGGTGTTCCGGTAGCATCCTCGACCGAGATCCTGAGCATTTCGGCCAGCTCCGAAGGGTCGGAGCGGCGCACTAGGACCTCGGGGGTGCCGTGCCAGCCGGCGCAGTCGCGCAACGTCCTGGCGACGCCGGTGACGAGGTCGTCAGAGACCGGTACGCCGGGCTCGAGGTGGATGGCCTTGACCTCGAAGGTTCCCTGCTTGCGGTGGGCCTTGGCGTCGAGCCTGCCCACGAGGGCGCCGTGGTGGAGTATCGGGAGGGAGTAGTATCCGTACCTGCGGCGGGCAGCCGGGGTGTAGACCTCGATCTTATACTCGAAGCCGAAGAGCTCCGAAGCCCGCGCCCGGTCCCAGACGATGGGATCGAAGGGGGAAAGCAAGGTCGTGACTGAAGACTGCAATCCGTTGGATAGGATCTTCTTCGCCGGCTCCGCGTTGCCTGGGTGTACGTAGGCGGGCTCGTCGAGACCCTCGATCCCGGCACAGACGAGTTCCCCTTCGTCGGCCAGCTCTTCGAGCAGACCGGCGACACCCTTCTTGGGCGTGCGGAAGTAGTCAGGAACCCAGCGGGCCACGGCGACGCCTAGCGCTCGTACCGCCTTGAGAGCCAGCGCCCGCCACACCTCCTGTTCGTTCGGCGCGAGGGCGTCTTCCCAATCTGGCAGCGCGTTCGCCAGCACGCGCTCGCGCAGGTCGTAGACGCGGTGGAAGTTCTCGCGGCGGGAGATCATGAGCTCCCCCGCGGCGAACAGGTGCTCCAGCGCCCGCTTCTCGGGCTTCCACTCCCACCAGCCTCCGCCCCGCCCGTCGGTACGCGCGAACTCCGCAGCGCGCACGGGACCGTTCTCGTTGACGCGCTCCATCACATGCTTGATCTCCTCGTGATGAGCCCGCATCCAGGTCCTGGTCTTCTCCCCTCCCTCTATCATGAGCCGGCGGTACGGGCCGTAGTCCTCGATCGGGATGAAGCACGCCGCGTGCGACCAGTACTCGAACAGAGCCCCATCCGCCAGTAGCTCGTCCAGCCACCGCGGCTCATAGGAGCCTAGTCTGCTCCACAACACCAGATAAGGGCTGCGCGCGACGACAGATATAGAGTCGATCTGCAACACCCCCATCCGCCGGATGGTCTCTCGAACGTCGTCCTTCGTAGCACGCTTCGGCACAGTGCCCAGACCCTGTGCCGCGAGCAACAACTCCCGCGCCGCCTCAACCGAAAACTCTATGGGTCCCACCTCCAGTCGACCGTCGACGACCGTATAGTTATATGGCAGACACCCGAGCGTAACGAGTATCGAATAGGTTTCAGGTATCAGGTTTTGGCCTAAGCCTGTTGCCTATCCAGGCAGCAAACTTCGCCCCATCAGGAACTGGTCCGTCTGACGGGCGGCCTTGCGACCCTCGGCGATGGCCGTGACGATCAGGTCAGCCCCCAGCCTGGCGTCACCGGCGACGAAGACATTGGCCTCTTTCGTGCCGAAACCGTTCTCGGAGTGGATCGCGCCACGCTCGGTGTAGCCGAGGTCCATGTCTTGGAGGAAGCGGTCGCGCACGGGGCCTGTGAAGCCGATGGCGAGCAGCACGAGGTCTGCATCCATCCCGAAGTCCGTGCCCTCTTTGGGGACGGTGTTGCCGTCAGGAGTACGCTCGGTCTCGACGGCGTGCATCTTTTCCACGTGGCCGCCTGTACCCGAGAAGCCTTTGACGGCGACGGAGAAACCGCGCTCGCCGCCCTCCTCGTGGGCTGGGTAAGTGTGCAGGATGAAGGGCCAGTCTGGCCAGGTGAGGTGGTCGGGGGTGTCTGGCGGACGGGGGCCGTGGGTCAGTACCTTTACCGAGGTGCAGCCCTCGCGGTGGGCGTTGCCGAGGCAGTCCGCGCTCGTGTCGCCGCCGCCGAGGATTACGACGTTCTTGCCCGCGGCGGAGATCTCGACCTCCGCGTTGGTCGGAAGGCCTGCCACCCTCCTGTTCTGCTGCACCAGGTAGTCCATCGCGAGATGGATGCCGCCGAGTTCGCGGCCAGGCACGTCGAGGTCGCGTCCCTGCAGGGCGCCCACGGCGAGGACGACGGCGTCGAACTCGCTCTTGAGGTCCTCCGTGGTCGGGTCCTCGCCGACGTGGGCGCTGGTGCGGAACTCGACGCCCTCCTCTTCCATGATGGCGATGCGGCGGTCGACGACCCACTTTTCGATCTTGTAGTCGGGGATGCCGTACCTGAGGAGGCCACCGATCTTATCGTCCTTCTCGAAGACGACGGCGGTGTGCCCGGCCCAGTTGAGCTGCTGCGCCGCTGCGAGTCCGGCGGGCCCGCTGCCGACGATGGCGACCCTTCTGCCTGTCCGTTTCTCCGGCGGTGTCGGCCTGGGGACGACCCATCCCTCCTCGAAAGCCCTGTTGATTATGGAGAGTTCTATCTCCTTTATGGTCACAGGCTTGTCGTTGATGGCGAGGACGCACGCGGCCTCGCACGGGGCAGGGCAGAGCATCCCAGTGAACTCGGGGAAGTTGTTGGTCTGGTGCAGGCGGTCTATGGCCTGCTTCCAGTGCTCACGATAGACGAGGTCGTTCCAGTCGGGGATCAGGTTTCCCAGGGGGCAGCCCGTGTTGCAGAAAGGCACGCCGCAGTCCATGCAGCGCGAGGCCTGGCCCCCCAGCTCATCGTCTGGCATCGGCTCGTAGACGTAGCGGTAGTCCTGGACGCGCTCCTCGACGGTCCGCTTCGGGGTCGGCTTGCGTCCGATCTTGAGGAAGCCCTTCGGGTCCCCCACTAGCTCGCAACCTCCAGCTCAGGCTCCTGCCGCTCCCTCAAGACCCGCTTGAGGTCGTGCGGCATCACCTTGACGAAGTTGGGCAGAACCTCGTCCCAATCGTCGAGCACGCGCCGCGCCCGGTCGCTCCCGCTCCACTCCAGGTGCCGCTCGACCATGTCGTGCAGGAGCTCGATGTCCTCCTCGCTCTCCACGGCCTCAAGACCGACCATGTCCATATTGCACAGGCTCTCGAAGTGCTCCGCCTCGTCGAGCACGAACGCCACGCCGCCGCTCATGCCGGCTGCGAAGTTGCGCCCTGTCTCGCCGAGCACCACGACGACCCCGCCGGTCATGTACTCGCAGGCATGGTCGCCTACGCCCTCGACCACGGTGTGGGCGCCCGAGTTCCTGACGGCGAAGCGCTCCCCTGCGAAGCCTCTGAAGTACGCCTCCCCGCCAGTCGCTCCATAGAGCGCCACGTTGCCGACGACGACGTTCCTGGTCGGCTTGTAGGCAGCGAGCCTCGAAGGGAATACGGCGAGCCTGCCACCAGAGAGTCCCTTTCCGACGTAGTCGTTGGTCGTGCCTTCGAGGGTGAAGGTCAGGCCGCCGGCTAGCCACGCGCCAAAGGACTGGCCCGCGACGCCGTGGAAGTCTACGCGGACCGTGCCGTCGGGCAGGCCCTCGTTGCCGTAACGCCTGGCGACCTCTCCCGAGAGCATCCCGCCGACCGTGCGGTTGGTGTTCGTTATAGGTTGCTCGAAGCGGATCTCTTCACCGTTTTCGAGTGCCGGCATGCACTTCTCGATCAACTCGTTGTCCAGCGATTTCTCGAGCCCATGATCCTGGCTCTCGGAGTGGCGGATCGCCTCGCCTTGCGGTGCCTCGACCCGGTGGAGCAACGCCGAGAGATCCACGCCGCGGGCCTTCCAGTGCTCGATGGCCTCGCGCATCTTGAGTTTATCGGCGCGTCCGATCATCTCTTCGAAGGTCCTGAAGCCCATCCTGGCCATGTACTCCCGCACCTCTTCGGCGATGAAGAAGAAGTAGTTGATGACGTGCTCGGGCGTACCGGTAAAGCGCTTTCTGAGCTCGGGATCCTGGGTCGCGATACCCACCGGGCACGTGTTCAGGTGGCATACGCGCATCATGATGCAGCCCGTGGCCACGAGCGGCGCCGTCGAGAAAGCGAAGTCCTCGGCCCCGAGGAGCGCCGCCACGGTGACGTCGCGGCCCGTCTTGAGCTGGCCGTCGGTCTGCAGGATCACACGCCCCCGCAGCCCGTTCTCCACGAGCACCTGCTGGGCTTCGGCGATCCCGAGCTCCCACGGCAGCCCTGCGTGCTTTATGGAAGAGAGCGGGGAGGCCCCCGTCCCGCCGTCGTGGCCCGAGATCGTTATATGGTCGGCCTTCGCTTTGGCTACGCCTGCCGCGACCGTCCCGACCCCGACCTCGGCGACGAGCTTGACGCTTACTCTGGCCCGTGGGTTGGCATTCTTCAGGTCGTGGATAAGCTGCGCGAGGTCCTCTATGGAGTAGATGTCGTGGTGGGGCGGCGGTGAGATCAGACCCACGCCAGGCGTGGAGTACCGTATCTTCGCTATGTACTCGCTGATCTTGTGTCCGGGCAACTGGCCACCCTCGCCTGGCTTGGACCCTTGCGCCATCTTGATCTGCAACTGGTCCGCGTTGACCAGGTACTCCGTCGTGACGCCGAAGCGGCCGCTCGCAACCTGCTTTATGGCGCTGCGACGGTTGTCGCCGTTCTCGTCCGGCGTGAAGCGCTTGGGGTCCTCACCGCCCTCACCGGTGTTGGACTTGCCGCCTATGCGGTTCATCGCGATAGCGAGGGTCTCGTGCGCCTCCTTGGAGAGGGAGCCGAGAGACATCGCGCCGGTCGTGAAGCGCTTGACGATCTCCCTGGCCGGTTCGACCTCTTCTATTGGCACGGGAGTCTCCTCGAACCCGAAGAGGCCGCGCAGCGTGGCGAAGCGCGCGCTGTGCTCGTCGAAGTGGCGGGTGAACTCCTTGAAGGTCTCGAAGTTTCCGGTCTTGACGGCGCGCTGGAGGGGTGGGATCGTCGTCTGGTTCCACTGGTGGTACTGGCCCTGCAT
>DATDKO010000081.1:0-8997 GCA_036519935.1 Rubrobacter sp.
ACCAACCTCTACAACGATCGAGGGCTCGAGGGCCCTCCCTTCATAGAGCTAAGCTACGCCACGAGGCTACCGGTCGTGGGGCGCTCCGCGGATGCCATAGAGGTGATCACGCCCGACGACGGCAACAAGTGGATCAGGGCCTCGGACGCCACCGTCTACGGCAGCGAGGCTGCCATTCCGAAGCCTACCGGCGAGGATCTCGTGCGTACGGCCAAGATGTTCCTCGGGGTACCGTACCTGTGGGCCGGAACATCCGCCTTCGGGTTCGATTGCTCGGGCTTCACATACATCGTTCACAGGGCGAACGGCATCACCATCCCCCGCGACACCGTCTCCAGGGAAGAACTGACCCAACCACTGTACGGGAAGCCGGTGGGCGGCTACGAGAACCTCAGACCTGGAGACCTCGCGTACTTCGCCTACCATAACGGCACGGGTGCAGTCCACCACGTGGGCATGTACCTAGGAGACGGGAAGATGATCCATGCGCCCAGCCCCGGCAGCGAGGTCAGCATCGTCGACATAGTCGGGTCGGGCTGGGTCAAGGAGTACGCCGGTGCCATAAGGTACACCTGAGCTAGATCGCAAGGCTAAGGCCATGAAAGCTATCCGCCTAGGGTTCTCGGGGCAGCACTGTGGACGGGGTAAATACGTGATGAATCTGCGCCTCCCTCTTGCCCCTGATAACCGAGGTACCTAGGATTTTCCGGGGTTGGGCTGTGTGCTGCAGCCCAACCATGGTCCATTCATAGTAGTGGATACAACATTCTGTGCCAGCGCAAAACGATTTCGAGACGCGCAACAGGCCTCATAAGCCTTAGCCACTTACGCCCATCGCAGCCTTCACCACTCCCGTGTCGTACCCTCGCGCCTCCATCGCGGGGACGAACTCGGCCACCAGCTCCTCCCTCTCGCGCTCCCGCTCCTCCAGCACCTCTATGCGCCCGAGGACCTAAGCCTTGAGCCTTTTTACGTCGAGACCTGACCTCAGGGGGCTCCTCGGCCGCCCGCATCTCGAGCTCTGCATCCCTTAGGTAGCACTGCAGGAGCTGCACGAAGTTCTGTGGTTCTTGCCAGCTCCCCCTACACTGTAGACACATGCGACAGAGTCGAGGGTGTGGAGGTCGAGCGTGGAGCGCGAGGTTATGTGGGTTCCTTGGGAGAGACCGGGGCTAGAGCACCTGCGCCTCGTGACGAGCGGCAGTGGTGTCGTGGTGAACGGGCTGGTGATCGGCCTGGAAGCTGGTCGCCCGTTCCGCATCGGCTACGAGATACGCTGCGACGGGCGCTGGCGGGTGCGGGAAGTCAGGGCGGCTGCCCCTGACTCGGGGCGGCCGGTCCTCGAGTTGCTCACCGACGGGGAAGGCCGCTGGAAGAGACGAAGCGGAGTACCTGTACCCGAGCTCGACGGGTGCATCGACGTCGACATCTCGGCGACACCCTTCACCAACACCCTCCCTATCCGCAGGCTCGGGCTTAAGACAGGTGAATCCGAAGAGCTAACGGTCACCTACGTCCGCGTTCCCGAGCTGCTGGTGGGACCGGAGAGGCAGCGCTACAGTTGCCTGGAGGCGCAAGCGGACAGCTGGCTCTACCGCTTCGAGGCGCTGCCGAGCGGGTTCACCGCCGAGCTACCGCTCGACGCCGACGGGTTGGTGATCGATTATCCTGGGCTTTTCCGACGGGCGTGGTCTGGGTAGCGCCAGCAGCTGAAGAAACCCGCTGCGCCTCACTTCCTCCCTCCAAGAACGTTGAGGTCCACCGTCAGCTCTCTAGCCGCCCCTTACTTCCCGGATCGGTGTGGGGTCGCGCCCGTGAATCTGCATAGCCGCCGAAAGCTCCCCAACCAGCTTCTCCTTCTCGCGCTCCCTCGCCTCCTCGCCTTCGGCCCATTCCCGGACTCGCTCGGGGATGTCTTTAGGCAGGGTCATGTCGCCTGTCCCTAGCTTCTAAGGTGTACGCCCTACACTGCACGCACCGCGGGCACGTGTACGGGGCCAACGGCTATGACTTCCACCTGCGTCGGCGCCCCAACTGCTAGAGCGGCACCGAGGGTCTCGACGCGGCTATGGACTCCAGAGGTACAACCCGATCGGATGGCAGACCTCCCGGAACCCGAGTCGTCCGTAAACCTGGAAACCCATCGGGGATGATTGGAGGGTACCGACTCGGTATCCCCTGCGCCGCGATTCGAGGAGCGGCGCCTGCGTGACGGCCGTCCCGAGTCCCCGTCGGCGTGCTTGCGGGATGGTAGCCACGGCGAAGATGCCGGCCACCCCGGCGTGCAAGAGCAGGGCAGAGGTGGCTACTGCCACCCCGTCCTGGTACGCGATGTAGCGGGTGTAGAAATCCTCGCGGGGCCTGAGTCCTACGCCAGCCTCCAGCGCGACAAGGTCCTCGTGGAACCGCTCGGGGAACTCCGTGCCGATCGCAGCGACGCGTGCCCATGTTCGCAGCATCTCGAGATTCTCGACCGGCGCCACCACCAGACCCGGTATCTTCGGGGGCTCCTCGGGTAAGGTCCGCAGATCCACCGCCATGGCCGGTGAGTCCCCGGCATGGATGAAGCCGTGCCGCTCCAGATGTGTGCCAAGATTTGCCGGACGGGTCCAGGGACCAACCCACCAGAACATGGGTACCCGCCGCGGCGCGACGTGGGCGAGCGTCGTTGCGATCGCGCTATCCACTGCGTTGGGGATCAGGCGAGCACGAAAGACACCGTTGAACAACGGTTCGGACACGCCCGTCACGATCCGGACGAGATCGTCTCCTTCGTAGAGCTCGGCTCCGGGGGCGCGACCGTAGGCCGCCCAGAACGCGACCATGTTGGCTTCGAGTGCCGGCACCACTGCCGTCGTGGACAGATCCTGGACTATCGCATCCACCTGCCTATTCTCCTACCTCTTTCGTGCCCCTGAACATCGTATCTTAGGGGATTGTCCCACGAATCAAAACGAGCCATGGACCTGGTCCGGCGCACAGAAGGCTACACGGCACCTTGTGCACGTCATCGAAGCCAGCGACGGGGAGCAACGCTACGGCGTGGCCGTGTTCTTCGAGCGAGGCGCGCCTGTGGAGATCTGCTACGGCGACGGCGAGCTTGATATGCAGTTCTGTGAGGAGTGGACAGAGGCTCCCGGCATCCTCCGCACCGCGGAGGTCGCGCGGCTGTTCAGCGACGAGGAAAGGAGCGGAGAGTGACGCAGAAGGTGCACCACCAGACCGAGAGGGGGGCGCGGATCGCCCTCGCCAAGAGGCTGATCAGCAGGGCGAGCTACGAGGCGGTCCTCTGCGGCGAACTCTCCCTCGCTGAGGCGAAAGAACTGGGGCGCGAGGGAGCCCCGGAGAGGCCCGCACGAGTCGCGGCGGTTCGCAGGCGGCCAGGACGAGGCCACAGAGCGCCAGCGCAGAGGACAGCGCAGACGGGCCGCCGCAGCCGGTGTCGCGGATATCGCAAGACGACCGGTCGAGGGCGTGCATGTGCGCTTGCGAAACCCGCACGAAAGGGGGACGCTTCGCCCCTGGTCATGACGTTCGGATGGTGTCCTACGCACAGGAGTACCTCCGGGACGAGCGCGAGCTTACCGACGAGCAAATGGCCTACGTGCGGGAGAGCGGCAAGCTGGAGCGGGCGAGGACGCGTCTCGCCGAGGAGGAACGCAGGCGCCGGGAGCAAGCCGCCCGCAAGGCCGAACGTCAGGCGAAGGCTCGGACGAAGGACGAGAAGTAGCAATCGATGCGGGACCGAGCATGAGGCCGGCCCCTTATCCCTATGGTAGGAGCCCCAAAGTGACGACTATCAACAGCAGACCAGCCGGGACCAGGGTCGCGATCTACTGCCGCGTGTCCACGGATGAGCAGGCCAAGAGCGGATACAGCATAGCGGACCAGAAGCGCGAGCTCCTCCGGCACGCCGAGCGCGAGGGCTACGAGGTCGTGGAGACCATCGTGGACGATGGCTACTCGGGCGCGAGCCGCGAACGCCCCGGACTCGACCGCATCCTTGAGCTCGCCGAAACCGGGGAAATGGAGCTCGCCATCGCTACCAAACGTGACCGGTGGTTCCGCTCCCGGCTCTACCGGCTGATGCTCGACGAGGACCTCGCGGAGCTTGGGGTAAGGCTCGTGGCTCTCAATGATACCGGCAACCGGATCGGCGACGGGGTTCAGGACGACTTCGCCAAGTGGGAGCGCGAGGTCATCACCGAGCGCACCCGCACCGGGCGGTTCGGCCGCGCCAGGAGCGGCAGGCTCCTGATAGGGTGCCGCCCCCTCTACGGCTACCGCCTCACCGACGACGGACGCTACGAGGTCCACCCGGTCGAGATGGAGGGCGTGCGCCTCGTCCTGGGATTGGCGGCGGAAGGCGAGCCGCTGCGGGCCATCAGGCGTGCTCTCCACGCCGCCGGGTTCCCCTCCCCCACCGGCAAGGAGCTCTGGCACCCCTACACCGTGAAGCGCGTAGTACTGCAGGAGGCCTACCGTCCGCACGATGCGCCCGATGACGAATAAGGTTCTCGAAGGTTAGCTTGATCCTGCGGGGTAGAGACCTCTCGGAGTTCGAGCTTCGGGTAGCAGGCTACCAGTTCTCCAACATCGAAAGCGACGAGTTCGACGCTAACTGGCTTGTCATGGAGGGCCGGGTTGCGCCGGTGGACGAGCGTGCCTGGGAGTTCAGGGACCCCGCCCTGCTGACCTGGGAAGTGGAGGGCCTCTCGAACTGGCTGGAAGCCCTGGCTTCGGAAGAGGCTTTCGACGAAGGCGAAGATTTCACGGAACCCAACGTGCGCTTCGAGGTCGCGGCGAGAGATGAAGACACCATTACTATCCGGGTCTACTTCGAGCTGGAGTCACGGCCGCCCTGGTTCTTCACAGATGCCGTGGGCATGAATGATCTGTGGATAGATCTTCGCGTGGACAACGACGATCTCCGTGCTGCTACCGAAGATCTGCGATGCGACCTGGCGAGGTTTCCGCCACGCCCTTTGTGATCTAGCCGCTACTTCCGGCGCTCCCTCTCCTCGCGCCAGCGTTGCAGCCGATCCTTGATCTCCGCCTCATCCCCGCTCTTCTTCGGCTCGTAGTAGACGCGTCGTTCGAGCTCCTCGGGCAGATACCTGTCGTTCATCCCTTCCGGCTCGTCGTCGTGGGCGTAGCGGTAGCCCGAGCCGTAGCCCTCCTCTTTCATGAGCCCCGTCACAGCGTTGCGGAGGTGCATGGGGACCTCTGGTGTGTTCTCACGGCGCACGTCCGTCAGCGCCGCGTTTATACCGGCGTAGGCCGCGTTGGATTTCGGGGCCGTGGCCAGGTAAGTCGTCGCCTGAGCCAAGGGAATGCGACCTTCAGGCATCCCTATGAGCCTGACCGCTTCTGCAGCTGAAACGGCGAGCGGCAGGCCGTGCGGGTCTGCGTTGCCTATATCTTCTGAGGCCAGGATCACGAGCCGCCTGGCGACGAACACAGGGTCCTCTCCCGCCTCGAGCATCCTGGCAAGATAATGGAGCGCAGCGTCAGGGTCCCCGCCGCGCACGCTCTTGATGAACGCGCTGATGACGTCATAGTGCTCCTCACGCCCGTATCTGAGCGCCCTCTGCCCCACCGCCCGCTCCACGTCTGTGACCTCGACCCGCTTCGTACCCGCTGATGCGACCTCGAGGGCGTTGAGCATCCGCCGACCGTCACCGCCGGCGAGCCGTAGCAGGTACTCGCGGGCCTCATCGGAGACTTCGACCCCGAGCTCCTCGACGCCCCGGTCGAGCAGGAGGCCTAGATCCCCTTCCGAGAGGGACCGCAGCCTGAGCACGCGCGAGCGGGAGAGTAGCGGGGCAGTCACCTCGAAGGACGGGTTCTCCGTAGTCGCCCCTATAAAGTCCACCAGCCCTTCTTCGAGGGCGGGGAGCAGGGCGTCCTGCTGGTTCTTGTTGAAGCGGTGGACCTCGTCCACGAAGACTAGCGTCCCTCGTCCCTCATACTTGAGACGCTGACGGGCGCCGTCCAGAGCGGCCCGAAGGTCCTTCACCCCGCTCGTCACGGCACTCAGAGGCACGAACTCCTCTTCGACCGTGTTCGCCAGCACGCGGGCCAGGGTCGTCTTCCCTGTGCCTGGCGGGCCCCAGAGGACGACCGAGCCGATCCTGCCCCGCTCCACAACCATCCGTAGAGGGCCGCCCTCATCGGTCAGATGCGGCTGGCCGACCACTTCGTCGAGCGTAGCGGGGCGCAGCCGTTCGGCGAGCGGGGCGCGGCCTGCCAGGTTCTCCAGGCCTGATTCGTCGAAGAGGTCCACACTATAAGTATATCCTTCGTCCGGTCGAATCCCTCGACGACTTGGTCCACTCTGGGGGTGCAAAGATGGACTTCGTAACGCTTTCCGTAACGACTGGGAGACGGTTGTACTGTAGAGTAGCGTTGTGATGGAAGCGGCGAGGGAACGAGGCCGGGGGGAAGGTGGTGCGTGCGCGGCTTTCTTGCTGGCCTGGTCGCTCGCCGGTCTCTCTGTAGCCATGTTCGTAGCCAGCGTCCCCCTGTATGTACTCCACCGTTCAGCGCACGTCCCAAGCAATTGGGATGTCAACCTCACCGTGGGCAACCTCTTAGGAGGTGTACTCTTCTTTACTTCCCGCTGGTGGGCGTCCACGGAACCCGATAGGTTGCCAATGATGAAACGCCCCGGTGCTCACTCGCTTGCGGAGAATAGCCCAGATGGCGAAGACGGGCGTTCGATCGTCAGGGCCGTGCGGTTCGTCTCGTGGATGGCCTTGGCGGTGACGGTCTTGTTGATACTGGGGCGGATCTACCTCTCCATATTGAACCGCGAAGTATCGGAGGCTGCCGGGGTCTTGGTGTACGTAATACTCGATCTCGTGCTGCTCGGGTTCGTCGCGCTGGGGATCCTCGTCGTCCACCGCCGTCCGGGGAACCCGGTTGGCTGGATCATCGCTGGTGTCGGTGTGACGGCTGTGGCTTCGGACTTCTTGGAGGGTTACGGTGTCTACGCGCTCTTCACCGAACCGGGACGCTTCCCAGGGGGTGAGACGGCCTGGCTCTCGACCTTGATCTTTATCCCTGTGCTGTTTGCCGCTCCGGCTATGCTGTTTCTGCTCTTTCCAAACGGCAACCTCCCTGGCCGCCGCTGGCGACCGGTGTTCTGGCTCGTCATCCTGACCACCTGTTCGACGATGACCGGCGCGGCCCTCAACCCGGTGATGAACGATGCGCCCTTCAAGGGCGTAGCCAACCCGCTCGGCGTCGATCCGCCCCGCGCGCTTTTCGAAACGCTCTCCAACATCGGATGGCCGGGGATGGCCGCGAGTTTCCTCGTGGCGGCCTTTGCCATGATCTTGCGCCTGCGCCGATCAAGGGGCGTGGAGAGGCAGCAGTTAAAGTGGATCGCCGCGGCCGCCGCGATCCTACCCCTCGCGAGCACAGTGGGGGTCTTCACCTACTATCTGGGATATGAGACGGTTGGAGGGCTCCTCTCCACCTTCTCCTTCGTTCCCATACTCTTTGCGGCGGGCTACGCCGTCCTTCGTTACCGCCTCTACGACATAGACGTGGTCATAAACCGTACCCTCGTCTACGGTTCTCTCACCATGATGCTGGCGCTCGTGTACATCGGAGGCGTGGCCGGACTCCAGCGTCTCCTGACCCCGGTAACCGGCCAAGACAGCCAGCTGGCCATCGTCGCTTCGACCCTGACGATAGCAGCGTTGTTCAACCCCTTGAGGCGGCGCATACAGCGTCTTATAGACCACAGCTTCTACCGCAGCAAGTACGAGGCAAGGGAGACCCTCGAAGCCTTCTCTGCCAGGCTCAGGGACGAGACCGGCCTCGAGGCTCTAAACGCAGAGCTCTGCTGTCCGTGATATGGGAGACCATGCAACCGGAGCACGTCTCGCTGTGGCTGAGGGAGCTGGAGAGAAAGGTGGGGCGATGAGGGCCCGCTACTCAGCCGGGCTTGCCTGGTCGTTGTGGACGCTGACGGTAGTGTTTTCGGTCCTCTCACTGCTGATCAGAGAGCAGGGCGGCCTGATCATCTTGCTACCGCTTGTGATGTGGACAATCACGTCATCGGCGGTGGGGACCATCATTGTCTCACGGCGACCCGAGAACCCGATCGGCTGGATACTCTGCGCCATAGGGTTATTGTGGGCCTCCAACAGCTTCTTCGGCCTGTATGCTATCCGGACGCTGGTTACCTATCCTGGATCTCTTCCGGCTGGAGAGGTGGCCGCCTGGTTCGCCACCTGGGAGGTGTATCCGGCGTTTGGACTCCTCGCCTACCTGTTCTTCCTGTTCCCCAACGGACGGCCCTTGTCTTACCGATGGCGCCCGCTCCTCTGGATCAACGGCCTTGTGATTGTAGTGAGTACCATCGTCTGGGCGCTCACTCCAGGACCGATAGGCGGCCTGGAAGGGGTCAGGAACCCGCTCGGCATCGAGGAACTTGGAGGTGGCCTCGAGTTCACAGGCGAGCTACTTTTCTACGTTGGCGACATGATCGTGCTCGTTTCCGTACTCTCCGTCTTCTTCAGGTTGCGCCACGCGAGCGGGACGACGCGCCAGCAGATCAAGTGGCTCGCCTACGCCGCCGCGCTGCTTGGAATCGTCGTCATGGTCAGCCTGGTTGGCGATCTACTGTTCGGCGGGTTCGGATGGTGGATCTTCCTGGCCGTGATCGTGGCTTTCCTCGGCCTGCCTCTCTCAATCGGTGTGGCCGTGCTCCGTTACAGGCTCTACGACATAGACGTGATCATCAACCGCACCCTCGTCTACGGCTCGCTCACCGCGATGCTCGTTCTGATCTACTTCGGGAGCGTGGTCGGCTTGCAATACCTCCTGCGCTCCCTCACAGGCCAGGAATCGCAACTGGCCATCGTGGTCTCCACTCTCTTGATAGCGACACTGTTCAACCCTCTGAGGCAGCGAGTCCAGAACTTCATCGACCACCGCTTCTATCGCCGCAAGTATGACGCCGCCAAAACGCTCGAAGCGTTT